>NZ_JBHFLL010000219.1:0-25653 GCF_041928595.1 Microcystis sp. BLCC-F209 | reverse complement strand
GCCAAGCTTTTCTGGTCGGAACCCCCTAAGCCGAGTTTTCAAGGTGCTGCGCCGTCCACTTGGTTTTCGAGACTGGCCTTTTAATTCTAACGTAAAGCCAACCTAGAACGGCGGGGTTTCAGACCCAAAATTTCCGATGATCGCTCGGTTCGCTCCCACGGTAGATTTTTTTACGACCGATCGCTGTTACGCCGACGCAAGGCGATATTTACCGATTCTTTTCGAGAAACGCGACCTAGGAAGCGAGGACGCGATGGCAGTCTTGGAAGGTTTGACCGGTTGGGTGCGGATCGTGGATAACAGCCTGTACGCTTCTTACGAGGGGGAGGCTAGAAAACGCATCGCCGCGCGGGATGTGGACGATTGGCCAGTCGTGGCGCTGGCTTTATTGCTGGAATGCCCGATCTGGACGGAAGACGCGGATTTTTTCGGCACGGGCGTGGCAACCTGGACGAGCAATCGGGTTCACCTGTATTTCGGTGAGTGAACGACGGCGATCACAACAATATCCGATATTCTGGTGAATTCGTAAGAATCGAAGATATCCCGCCGTAGTCCGTGGGTATCTCCCTGGACTAGGTGCGCTTCCCAACTTTGCGAGCGTTGGATGAGTTTGGCTAGGGTTAATCTCAGATTCGACCAAATAGAGATGCACCCAAATTATCCCTATTCTTCTTCCTTCCACACAAAAACTGGAAGAGCCATCTATTTCACCTATGATAAAACTAACTGGTAGCGACTCCGATAATTTTATGCAAATCACTGTTGATATTCCCGACGAAATCGCCCAGAGATTAGGTCAAACAGGCGATAATTTGGCTCATAAACTGCTAGAAATGGTTATTGCTGATGCTTACCGTGCCGGTATCTTGAGTACGGCCGAAGTTGGACGCATCCTTCAATTACCTTCTCGGTTAGAAACTCATGCCTTTTTAAAGCGGATGGGAGTCTATCTGAATTATGATGAAACTGAACTAGAACGCGATTTGCAAACTCTCAAAGAACTCAGAGCGAAATGATAGTTGTTTCTGACACTTCTCCGATTTGCTACCTGCTCTTAATTGACCAAATTATGATCCTACAAGAACTGTATGAGCTTGTGGTCATTCCTGAAGCTGTAGCTGATGAATTAAAGGCCTCAGAATCTCCATCTATCGTTCGCAATTGGATTGCTAACCCCCCTGATTGGCTCCGGATTGAAATTGTTAGGACATCCTCAAGGTCAGGATTGGAAAAACTCGATCCGGGTGAGCAAGAAGCGATTTTACTAGCAGAGCAAATTGAAGCTGAATTGATTATTTTAGATGACAAAGCAGGGAGGCAAATTGCTTCGGAGCGTGGCTTAAGAATTATTGGACTTTTGGGCATTGTCAAAGATGCTGCCCAATTCGGATTGCTCGATTTAAGAGTAACCTTTGAACGTCTCCAAGAAGCTGGCTTTTGGGTTGCACCCAGCCTACTCGAACGACTTTTGCGGCAGCAATAGATGTTCTGACGCTAACTAGGTAGGCGTTAAAAATTATCAGATGCCCCCCTTATCAAGGGGGGACTAAGGGGGGATCAAACCCCCCTTATCAAGGGGGGACTAAGGGGGGATCAAACCCCCCTTATCAAGGGAGATCCCCCCGCCTATCGGCACCCCCCTTATCAAGGGGGGCAGGGGGGATCAAACCCCCCTTATCAAGGGGGGACTAAGGGGGGATCGGCACCCCCCTTATCAAGGGAGATCCCCCCGCCTATCGGCACCCCCCTTATCAAGGGGGGCAGGGGGGATCAAACCCCCCTTATCAAGGGGGGCAGGGGGGATCAAACCCCCCAGGTAATTGACCCCCTAAACTAATACACTTGTGCTATAGCCTGCCCAAAAAAATTCCAGAAAAGGGAATGAGGGAAAAGAGGGAAAAAAAGGGGAAAAGGGTTACAGGGTCCTCCCAGCACCGCACACCACCCGAAAACCGACGTTGACGTCGTTGACGTCGCGGCGGTCGTGGCCGCTGCGGAAAGCGGAACGGCAGTCAGTCGGATTGACGTACCAAGAACCGCCCCGCAGTACACCAATTCGGTTATCCGTCAATAGTTTTTTTATACTATTTAATAAATTTTGATAACGATTATCAATATTTTTTTCGTCCCAAACGCTCCCGTCTGTGGGCGGTGCGCCTTGATAATCACTATGCCACGGATCTAAACACCACTCCCAAACGTTCCCGTGCATATCGTACAGCCCGAAGGCGTTGGGGGGATAGGAGCGGACGGGGGTGGTTTTGTGTGGGGATTGTTTCGGCTTTTCTTGTTGATAGACCTCTGAACTATTGTAATTCGCCAGTTCTCCCGTGATCGTCTCGCCAAAGTGGAAGGGAGTGGTTGTTCCCGCTCTACAAGCGTATTCCCACTCGGCCTCGCTCGGTAAACGGTAATTTTTTCCCTTGTGACGGGACAGACGGGCGCAGAATTCGATCGCATCGTACCAACTCACGCACTCGACGGGGTTATTATCACTTTCCTTAAAGCGCGCGGGGTCTGGATCGAGGTCTTTTCCCTCCCTCGGTAGGTGGGCCACGAACCGCCATTGCGCCCGGGTAATCGGAGTCTGGCTCAGGTAAAAAGCACTGACGCTCACGGGGTGTTGGGGTTTTTCATACTCGGAATCGTCCTTTTCTCCCGGTGAACCCATCAGGAATTCGCCCCCCGGGATAGCAACCATAGTCAGGGGTTCGATGCCCTCCCCTAGGGGTTCCTCGTAGTAGTAGGCCTCCAGGGGTTCTCTTTTGGTAATTTCTCCCCGTTTATCGACGTATAGGGTCTCGAAGGTGAATTTTAGGAGTTTTTCCGGGGTCAAGATTTCCTGTTTTCGCTGCCTCACTCTCTCCTCGATGTTTTGGGCGATATCGGCGTACTCTCCCCCCCAAGTGCGGAGAACAGCCGCGTCCACCTCAGCGAAATAGAGAGAGCGATCGCTGACTGCATCCTCTAGAGAACCCTGTGGATTAGGGATTAGAGCCGAAAAATCGCGAAATTCACCGTAATGGTCGCGAATATAATCGCCGATGCCGCGCCAAATATCGATCGTGCGCCGGTTGGCACTATCTGCCAACAGTAGCTGACGAATGCCGGGGTAAAAATCGTACCAAGCATCCGGAACCGTCGCTCCTTCTGGACTAAAGGTAGATTTTTCGACCAGTCCGCTAAAAAAGACCTCCGCTAGATGCCAATGTTTACTATCGGGTAAAAATCGCCGCTGTGCCAATCGCATCACCGGAGGAATCAGGGGAACGGCCGCCAGCACTTTAGCCAGTTCTCGGGCCAAGGGACTGGCATCGATTAAAAAGCCTCTCAATAACTCTTCCGGGGATTCCGCTTCCGGAGCGGCTGCCTCTTCTTCTCCGGTTTCACCCATATTCACCCCCGCAGTCTTTGCTCCCATTAAAACCCCCTGAATGGAGTTACCACCGCTCCCAGCGATAAATTTCGCCCAGGTTGCAAAGTGAGCAGGGGATAAATTGAAAATAGGGAACCGATAGAGAATCTGCTTCGTGCGGAGTCTTTCCCCCACTTGCAGTATTGCATTGGCAGAAGCGGGACCCGGTGCGATCAAAGGCCGAAGGATCGCTCCCTCTAAAGCGGTTCGTTGCCATAGCTCCTGCGGGAAAATGTGAGCAATGGTGACGGGGTGTTCTTTTCCCAGATCCGCTAGGGTGGCGAAGGCAGACCCCGATCGCCAAGCTTTCCCCAAAGTATCGGTTAGGACGATAAAAAGTCGGTTCCCAGAGGGTGCAACCAGACTGCGAGGGTTCCGTTCGATTTGCCCAGCGCCGGAAAGCAAACGAGCTTCATTTTCACCCGTCTCGAACCACCAAACCCGCACATCCCTAAAAAAGCCTTGCCAACGGAAGAGAGTGGTCATTCCCCCCGCTAGATCTCCCCAAAATTCCATCGGGGGAGAGCGATCGATCAACAGGTGAACCTCTAACCAACGTTCTAGGGGAGGTCGGAAAGCGAGAATCGGTAATCCCCCCGCTTCGGCCGTCCGTTCCACCGTAACCTCGATATCCAACTCGTCGGCCCGTAATCCAGGCACGCGACGCGCTAGGGGGAGAATTGCCTTACTGATGGCGGTGGGTTCGGGTATCGGAAAGGGATCGGGGACACGAACGGGAGAAGAACGATCGCTCTCGACCGAATCGCGCTTCTGGGGTGTCTGCGTCGGGCGATCGATGTTTTCGGGATAGGCAACGGGGAGCGTTGGCTCGATCGCTCCGGGGGGAGGGGTTTCTTCACCGCTGCCGGATGACTGGTTATCCTCCTGATCATTAGATGAGGTTGCTTCCGACTGTTCAGGCTGCTCGATCGACCAAGGCGCGATAATTCGATCGAGGTAAGCAGCGCACCAGATCAGTTCTGCCATTTCCCTCTCGTCTTCCCACCAGATGGCTTTTTTCCCTTCCATCTCTCCCCCTACCCTTGCAAGGATTTAAAGATGGTGTCTAGCAGCTTGCTATCGGGGTCGGTGAGGTCGTTTCCCTGTAGTAACAGATAGACCGCGTTGAGCAGTTGATCGGTGGCTAGTTTGTCTTTGCGTTTAATTCGATCGAGAAATTCCCGGATCAGATTTCTGGCCGGTTCGTCCAATTGATTTAGGCTCTCTGGGGGGAAACGTTGCTCTAGTATCCGATAGAAATCATCCTCGTTGTCGGGTTGTTCGAGTCTTAAACGCAAACATCGACGCAGGAAAGCAGGGGGAAACTCCCGGGCCTCGTTACTGGTCATGAATACTAGGGGGAACTCCTGACAAGACACACAACCTCGATCGATCGGGATTTTTTCCTCGCTGTCATCCTGTTGACCGCGATAGGGAAGAACGGATTGGTCGCCGGTTTTTAATCGTGTCAGTTCCGGGATCTCAAAAAATCCCTCCTCGAAAATATGGAGGAGATCGTTAGGCATATCGATATCGCTTTTATCGATCTCATCAATTAGCAGCACCGCCGGTCGTCCTGGACGGGATTGATAAAAAGCCATCCCCATGGGACCTAATCTTAGATAGCTGCCGATATCCGGCTCCTCGTACTCTCCCCCCTCTCCCACTTTCTGTCTTTGTAGGGAAGCTTCCTGTAACCGTCCGATCGCATCGTAGGCATAAAGACCCTCTTTAAGGGTGGTGCGGGAAACGATCGACCAACGGTAGGGGCCGGGTAGTCCCAATTCCCGGGCAACTGCGTAGGCCAGGGAAGTCTTGCCGGCGCCGGGGTTGCCCTCGATCAGTAGGGGACGACGCAAACAGAGGGCAGCATTCACCAATTCCACCGCTTTCTTATCCGCGACGAATCCTAAAGCCCTAGGGTCGATTTTTCCCTGTTCGGGCGGTATTTCCTGCGATTTCGCCGCTTTTGTCCATTCTTCCGGGGATAGGCTAAAACTGCGCCAAGGGGGTGGCGGTGGGATGCGATCGAGGTGTTTTCTTTGTTCTTTGGGTGTGGGTAAACTATCGGCACTCAGGGTCAAACCCCGATAGATGCGAAGTTCTTCTGCTTTGGTAACTGGTTTATTGGCCATTGGATTCCACCACTCTCGTGTTTAGAGGTCTTGGTCTCGGGGAGGGTTTGGGGTATAGATCGTCCCAGAAAAGGGCGATTTTTCGCTTGTTTCTGCGTAATTCTTTGATATTATCGGGCCAGTTTCTCCATTCCGAGGGGTTTAGATCGTTATCTGTCATCGGTTCGCCGGCGTTTCGACTCCAGACGGCGATCGGCAGGGATTCCACGATCTCTTCCAGATCGGCGATCGATGGTTCGGTTCCGATGTAGTAATCTTTCTGGTCAAGATCGCTATTATTTTCCCATAAAGCTCTCTTGATCTCCTCGATCTTGTCGCGTATTTCTCGGAAATCTTCATCGAAATAGCGATCGAAGGAGTTAATAAAAACAGGATACTCGTATCCGATAGATGGCCCCTCACCGCATCTAAACTTAATATCTTCTAGGGAGTGTTTCAGCAAAGCAAATGGAAGGAAAAATTCAATCTCTAGTCTCACTCGATCGGGTAAATAGTAAAACATTTCAGGAATTACCTCATAGAAACTATCTTGCATTTTTTCTATCATAAAATCTTCTTCTTTTTCATAGATACTCCATAACTTAATTTTATTGTTTATTCCCACAAAAAACATTATATTTACATGAAAATATTCTGTTTGTAAGCCAGTATTATTATGTTTATCAATTGCGGGTGAGATTACAATTTGTATTCTTCCTTCTAGTTCGATATTTTTATTAAATTTATCCCACAATTCTCTCGCATATTTTTTGATTGTGTCTAACTGCACACCATCCCTATATCGAACAGCTTCACCTTTCCAAGTATCAATATTTTCAGCAATATCTAGGGTTTCATTCTTAAATAACTTCAACCTGCACCATTCAGAAAATAAAATCAAAGGACATATTTCTTTATTAACTGGCTTACTAGATAAATCTTTTAGTTTTCCTCTAAGCTCTTCTATGTTTGAAATAAATTTATCTGGAATTGGATTTTTATAGACTAACAGAAAAGAGTTGATTAAAAATAAACTATTATCGGAATTAATATTTAAAATATTGAAAAGTTTTTCGATTAAATTAAATCGTTGATTTTCCCATTTTTGGTCAGCTTTAGGATAAGTAGGAAAAAACCTAGCATAGGTTTCAATTCCTAGCGCAGAATAATTAACACGCTGATTACTGTCAACATTCTGGTTCATTTTATCAACCAACAAACCTAGATCGACATATCCATAATGGGAATAAAAATCGATCGCTTTTATGTCATCGAGAGCTTGTTGCAGCGATCGGGATAAAACGCCTTCGATCGCTGTATCTTTTGCCCTACAAGCGGCCATAACATGAATAGCTATATTAGCTCCTCGAAGCGCTTCATATTGTTTGATCGCATCGCTAACGAATTTTATAATATCTCCCGCACCACTTTGGGAGTAACAAGTATCAATAATATAGAGAACTTGAGAGATGGTTACTTGCTTATTTTTAATAGGACGAACTAAGTCTTGAGTCGGTAAAGCCGTTGAAGGTATATCGTCACTATTTGTGTCTTCCAGTATGAGATAATGTCCATCCCCTTGACAATATTCGCCATGACCAGAATAGTAAAAAATAAGAATATTTTTCGTTCCATGCCGCTCTCTATCCCGAAGCCAATTAGGGAATAATTTTTTAAGATCGTTAGTTGTGGGATTCAAGTGTAAACTTGGCAGAACTCTTTCATATCCAAAACCACTGGTAAACAGACTGTTCACCAATTCTAAATCCGTCTCGACGCTGGGTAATTGCTCGAATGCGTTGTAATCCTTTGTCCCACAAGCGATTAGATAATACTTGATTTCTTCATCCATATCATTGCCCATCAATCGATTAACCCCGATCGAATCGCTTCCCCAGTTTCAACCGCCGTCAGATACCTTTTGGCATCGTGAGCCTCGCAACCATTATAAACTAGCTTATCCTCGACAGTTCCCTCAAATAAAGGGTTGAGTTGCTTTGTCAACGCCACCACATCGCCATTGTCTGCGATATTCACCCATCTTTCCACATTTCCGGGCCAGCACCCCAGGTTATTGCGGGGGGATGGTTGCAGTCGATCGAAAATTAATTGTCTTATCCCCAAAGGAGAACCGAGAGTGACAAAGACTTTAATCGGCCATTCTGGATGCTGACATAAAGTTTCGTAACAGACGATCGAACCGAGAGAATGAGCTACAAGTACCCGCGGATCTTCTTCATCGATACATTTTATTACTCGCTCTTGAATCTGCTGTTTTAGCTCTTGATCGTGTAAATAGCTCCCCACTTGCTTAAGATAAGAAATAACCAATTTTTCGGCAATGCTACCGAAAAACCGAGATTCACTTAACCCCGACAAAGCTCTCTGGATAATTTTCGGGGTAGATTTTTCTCTCAAAAGGCTATCCGCATTGGGATGATTATTTTCCACTCGTTCCGTTTCTTGCCACCACAACTGGAGTAATTCTTTTTCCCAATCGGAATCGATATCATTAACATCGTAGTTCGGAATGCCGAGCGCTTTCGGTTTTCCCCGGAAAAGATCTCCGTAAAACGCACAACGAAAATCAGTATCGGACTCTAACTCGGTTCCTGCGAGTTTCAATCCATCCTTGAGACTTGGCAACCACTCAGCACAAATCGTGTGGCTACCCCTAAATTCTTGCGCGATACCGTGAACACCGACAATTTTAGCCATGATCGTGCGGTTACAGAGCTTCCCTATCCCTGTTGATTTTCAATTTTAAATGGTTTTTCGCACTTGAGACCGAGAGCAAATTTAAAAACTGCCTTGCTTCGATCGCCTTGTCAGTCGAGATAGACCGTTCAAAAACAGCAACCAAACCACCACCACCAACCAATGCAGCACCGAGATCGTCCAGAGAGAACCAGTCAGCCAATAGACAACGGTGCAAGTTAATCCCAATAAAGCCGCTAAAATCAAGAAAATAGGCTGAAAAAAAGTCGGATTGCCCTTTTTGTAAAAAATAATTGCATTGAGGGGATGATAGACGGTAAAAAGCGTGATGCTGACCAAAGCAGAGAGGATCAGGTTAGCTGTGGAAGTTGCCGTTTCCGGATGGGGAATTAACAGCACCCGAAAGACGAATTCCTCCCAGAATGCCGGGAAGAAAAAACAAAAGACGAGCATTTTCAGTATCTCTAACGGTCTCCGTTCGGGGAAGTGCCAACGTAAAAAACCCGACCGGAAACCGATGGTCAGGGCGATCGCGGCGTATAATCCCAATCCGATCGCCGTCACCCCCCAATCCCGACCGGTAAGGGGCAGCACGAGCGCGCCCAAAGTGCGACGGAGCATCGGTGCGATCATCAGCATTTCCCCGAATAACTTGGTCGGTGCGAGGGGTAAAATCTCCGGCATCGCTCCCCCAACCTGATTAGTACGGAGGAACCAGAGAGTTGCTCCTGACCGCAAGAAAATCTCACCGATCACGTCATTGCTGCCTCGCGGTAACATCGATCGCCAGCTTAGTAGAGCGTTGGCCAGTGTATTTTCCCGAATCAAGCCTTTTCCGCGACTATCGGTGATACCGGCGAGAATTTCGGCGTTTTGCCGCCAATCGGCCCGGATCACCCCCCGGGGAGCTAATACTTGTTCTAAACGATCGCCCAATTGTCCCAAACGTTGAAAACGCAAAGTTTCTGGGTCGTCGGCATGGGTTGTCAACCAAGCGGCGATCTGCGGATCGGTTTCAAACTGGTGGCGCAGGGTAGCGATCGTGATATAAAGGGCCTGATTCGAGTCCTGCACGCAGGAAGTCGCGGGGGTAACACTAGAAACCCCGGTCCCGTCCCCGATCCGGTAGCGAGCCATCATGATCTCTAACTGCTTGTGGAATTCTGTCAGGGGGGACAGAGAAACCCTGCCAAAGTTGTAATCCTCCAAGAGGTCTAATTTCACGATCGCATCGGATAGGGGTCGGGAATTAAGCCATCCCCGCTCTAAACTACCCGTATAGTTCGCCCAACTCTGATATCCCGATAAAATCCCCTGGGGATTGTGAGCGTACACCTGATCATAATCGAGCTGCCACTGCAGCTCTCCCGTCAGGGCATCCCGAATCACTTCGTAGAGAAAATAGGAAAAATGACCCGTTACCGTTCCCAATTGTATTGATTCGCCTTTTTTACCGCCGATTCCGCCGAAAAGATGAATTCCTATGCCTTTATCGCCCTCTTTCCATGATTTTTTTTCACCCTCCGGCAGGACTGTTACCCGACTGGCGGTTCCTTTGCGGGATGGGGTATCGTTCCAAGTGCTGCGGGCGATGTAATCTTGGCCCGATTGCACCCCGGTCAGGGTTGCCGTCGGTTGCAGTTGAAACAGCGATCGAGGTTTGATTGCTTGAACGGTAAAGAGGTTATCGCGTCCCCGCGCACCGTAGATATACCAGCCCTCCTTTCCTTCCCTCGCCGCTGCTAACTCTCGGGGGGTCGAGATAAAACGTCCTCCGGAAACTAAGGGTTGTTGGGGAATGCGGATCACTTCCGAGCTGCCGTCGAATTGTCCACTGTCGCGGTTATAGTGTCGCACTCGGAAAAGTTCGCTCCCACAGGGGGGTGAACCGGGGCAAACCTTGGGGATGTCGCTGGGGGTTCGGGGGGGAGCTTCGCCGATAATTTTCACCAATGCCACAAAGCGCCCAGTAACGATCAAGGGCATTCGCTCCACTTGTAATGACGTTTCCCCGATTTCTGCATCGGGAAAGCTGACCACCACATCATCGAGCGGTCGCGATCCGGCCAGCGCTTGCAGTGGTCCGACCCCTGAACGACCATTCAAGCGAGTCGGTAGGATATTTCCCTGTTTTTCACTCTCGATCGCCTCTGGAGTGAAGCGAATATCCTTAGTAACCAGTCCTAAATATCGAGCCAGTGCCGGGGATTGCCGCCAACCTAAACGAACTTTTTGACCGACTAAATCCGGCCGGGGTGCTTGGTAAACCTGCAACCAAGTCCAATCTTCCCCCGGTGTGGCGGAATATTCCTCCGGTTTTGGCAAAATCAGGCGACCGATCCAGGGGGCGATCGGGCGATACCATCGCGGATCGAGGGATTGCTCTAGGGGAAAATAGCCCGGTTGATTGACCGCTAACCGACTCATGATCCAGTAGTCAGCCTTGGCTTCTTCCACGGGGCGCGGACTGAACAGAAAAACCGCTAGAGCGATCGCCGCCAGCGAGAGAAGTATCCAGACAATCCGGGAAATCGTTCTTTTCATGGTATAGCTGACGCTCATCGATCGAGTCAGGTTTCTCCAGCCTACAGCGTTTAGACTAAGTAGCTGGTTATATAGCGGTTCTCGCATCTGTGCGGCACACTTAAACCTTTGCTGATTAAGCTGTTCAGGATCGGGAATGTACCTCGTGTGAATCAGAAACGCTATATATAGTGCGCCTAATTGATTTGTGAACGGGTAGGCTCTAGAAGTCAAGTGTAGCACGACGGCAAACGGAGGGTTTTTACATTTCATTTAGGTGCGCTATAACGGTTTTCAGTCTAATGAGGTATAGTAAATCCCTTGATAGATATGCGTTTCAGCGTTTCAATCGGGACTCACCTCTGTGAAAACCGCTATAATTGAATCACTGATAACTGCTCACTGATAACTGATAACTGGTTATGAACCATTGTTGACACCCCCTAGTCTAAACGAACAAGTAGCTAGGGGTAAGGGGAATGATCGAGGTGATAACCGATAAGCAAACAAGTGTGAGCGATCGAGAGTTAATCTTAAAATGTCAAAGGGGTGATCGGGGTGCTTTTCGTCACCTTTACCGTCTTTATCAACCAAAAATCCGCTCTACTCTCTATCAACTCTGTGGACAGGAATTCCTAGAGGATTTTGTCCAAGAGGTATTTTTAAGAGTGTGGCGCGGGTTGCCGAAATTGCGTTCCCCTGAATACTTTTCCACTTGGGTTTATCGGATCACCTGGAATGTGGCGATCGATGGTCGGCGACAATTAGCCAAAAGACAAATGAGGATGGCCAAAAGCACTGATGAGGAAAACTCCCTTGATAGCGAATCCCGTCCCCAAGATAGTCCCGATTTGATGCAATTGCATTATGAGGAAGTGGTCGAGCAAGGGTTAGAAATTCTCAGTTTAGAACATCGCGCTGTCCTTGTCCTTCACGATCTAGAGGACTTACCCCAAAAGGAAATCGCTCAAATCTTAGAAATTCCCCTCGGTACGGTGAAATCACGTCTTCATTATGCGCGTAAAACCATGGGTCAATTTTTGCAAAAACAAGGAGTTCTCTAATGTCCCCAGAAGATGAGAAAGTAGTTAATTTTCTGCGTCGCTATCGTCCATCGCTGCCACCTCGACCGATAGATCAAGAAGAACAGTTAATGCAAATGATTAGGGGAGAAAGGCCGGTAACTTGGCCAAAATCCCTGCCTTTATTGGGGTGGATAACTGGTATTACTGCCTTATCGGCCCTGATTGTTGCTTCCTATCGTTGGTCTGATCCTCATCCACAACTAGGCCAAATTTCTGACGAGCAGTTAGAAGCTTTTTTAGTGGAAAGTTGGAACCATAGCATCGCTCCACCGATTGCTGCTCCTAGCGTTTATAGTTCCCCTTGGATGAGCTTAAACGAGCCTCAACTTACCTATTCTACCTATAATCCTTAATTTCTTTGTCGAGGTCAATTATGTCCCTTTCTACTCTCTCGATTCTCGGCACGACCATGGCTTTAACTCTGGCCGCTAACCTGGCCCCAACTGCCACGGTGTTATCCTATCCCCAAGATCGTCTATTTATTGCTCAAACTAGCTCTCCCCAGCGTCCTGAGAGTCGTCCCCGTCGGATGAATAATTCTAGAGAAGGACTAATCGAACAATTAAACCTTACCGATGACCAAAAGTCAAAAGTTGCCGCTATTCGTCAGAAATACCGAGGACAAATCCAAAAATTGCAAGAAACTATTAGAAAGAATGAACAAGAACTAAATAGTTTATTATCGAATAATGCCTCCGATCGAGAGTTCCGTTCTAAACATCAGCAAATCTCCCGCAATCGCCAAGAAATGAGTAACCTGCAATTTGAAAGTTTTTTAGAAATTCGCCAAGTCTTAACTCCCGCTCAAAGAACGGAATTTTCCCAGTTAATGAGGGAACGTTGCCCTAATTTCCCCAATTGCGGACGACCATAATTCCCATCAGTGCGGATTAAGATCGAGTTTGATGGCGATACATTAGAAAAACGGAAAGGATGGGCAAGTAACCCATCCTCAACTTATCATTTACTAATAAATTATCGTTTCCAAGTGACTTTTGGTAGGATATGATTCATATCTACCCGATTTTTATACTTGGTGGCGAAGTTCAAGAGGGAATCGAGGAGAGAATCGGAGAGATAGTGAGGTTGTAGGCCTAGATCGAGTAATTTCGTGTTTTTAGCGTTAAAATAATGTTCCTCTAACTCGATGCGCGGGTTGTCAAGATTGTTAATCTCCACATTTAACCCTAACGCGGAACCAGCTTTTTTCACCATCAGTGCCAAGTCACCGACGCTAAACAGTTCGGTAAATTGGTTAAAAACGCGAAATTCCCCCGATTGAGCAGGATTGGCGATCGCTAATTCCAAACAACGCACGGTATCGCGGATATCTAAAAATCCTCGCGTTTGACCACCTTTACCGTACACTGTCAGGGGATGACCGATCGCCGCTTGAATACAAAAACGGTTTAAAGCAGTACCAAAAACCCCATCGTAATCGAGACGGTTAATCAACATCTCATCCATTCCCGTTTCTTCGGTGAGGACTCCATAAACCACCCCTTGATTAAGATCCGTGGCTTTTAAACCCCACATCCGACAGGCAAAATGGATATTATGGCTATCGTGGACTTTGCTGAGATGGTACATACTACCTGGCTGTTTGGGATAGGGTAAAGTATCCTTACGACCGTTATGTTCGATCGTGATGTAGCCTTCTTCAATATCTATATTAGGTGTGCCATACTCACCCATGGTTCCCAGTTTCACTAGGTGCGCTTCGGGAAATTCCTCTTTCATCGCGTAGAGGATGTTTAAATTGCCAACAACGTTGTTAACTTGGGTTAAAACCGCGTGTTCGCGATCGATCATGGAGAAGGGTGCAGATCTCTGTTCTCCGAAGTGAACAATCGCATCCGGTTGAAACTGTCGCAGGGATTGAATCAAAAAGTCGTAGTTATTGATATCCCCGACAAAAAGATCGATCGATTTTCCCGTCAGATCTTGCCAGCGTTGAATCCGATGAGATATGGGTGCGATCGGTGTTAAGGTATCGCAGCCTAATTGTAAGTCCCAATAGCGACGAACTAAACTATCAAGTATGCCTACTTCGTAACCTCTATTTGATAGATGGAGTGCCGTTGCCCAACCACAATAGCCGTCTCCGCCAATAACCAAAACTCTCATACAATATCTGTAAAGTTTATATACTCGTCTTTGGTAACTCTAGCAGTTTTGTGTCACGCTTTACCAGTTTAATCCCCGTGAATATAGCGGGGTGTGGGGTGTGGGGTGTGGGGTGTGGGGTTTTTCAGTGTTGCCAAAGGCACGGCGTAGCCGTCCAGTAAACAGTAACCAGTTATCAGTGGGGGGAATGGGAAATTATAAATTATGAATTATAAATTATGAATTGGGGAGAGGGGAGTGGGGAGAAGGGAGATGGGAGAATCAATAAAGGTAGTCTATTGACAACTGCTCACTGATTACCACTGTCCACTGCTCACTGCTCACTGATAACTGATAACTGATAACTGATAACTGATAACTGATGAGGGTGTTCTAGAAAACTTGACAAGGGAACGAATTATGGAGAAACTCAGCTTGTAATCAGTGGGCTTTGCTGACGAGAAAACAAAAGCCAAAAATCTAGATAAAAGGCAGTTTTTTCGGTAACTCAAGGACTATCTGCTTTTTTACTTTTTACTTTTTACTTTATTACTTGATCTTATGCGTTGGCAAGCTCGGCAAAAATCTTCCTTTTCTTTCCTTCCCCTATACGGATTTTTGGCATTTATCGTCGTTTGTCTGATTATTTGGGCAAGTTCTCTCTATCCTCGTTCTAATGCTCTGGTGGGGGGTGATTCTCTCCCCGCACCTTTTAGGGAGTTTCAACCGGAATGCGCGGATTATGTTCTAGAAAATAGTTCTTTTAAGGATATATCGAGAGTTTTTGACTGTAAAACCTATAAAAACCTCTCCGATCGCGTGATTGTTTCCCTATCTCTCCAAAAAAACGATATTAGTCTCGATAATTGGCAAAATAACTCGGCAACGGCGATCGATTTGGCCCCCTGGCCGGCAATTCATCCCCGCGCGCAAGAGACAAAAGTACCTATTTTAATGTATCACGACATTTTACCAGAAAAAGAGGTATTCTTTGACGTTACTCCAGGCGAATTAGAGGCACATTTTCAATTTTTGCAGGAAATCGGGGCAACTCCTATCAGTATCGATTGGTTAATTTCCCATCTGCGGACAGGTATCCCCCTTCCCGCTAAACCGGTTTTATTAACTTTTGATGATGGTTATGGGGGACATTACCAGTATGTCTATCCTTTATTGAGAAAATATAACTATCCCGCCGTTTTCTCGATTTATATCAATAAAATGACTCAAAAAACCGGCAGAACCAGTGTCACTTGGCAACAACTCCAGGAAATGGCCGCCGATCCTCTAGTACAAATTGTCTCCCATAGTGTTAGTCATCCCCGGGATTTAAGGTTATTATCCGATGCAGATTTGGAGCAAGAAGTCAAGCAATCGAAACAAATCTTAGAAAAAGAATTGGGCATTCCGATTAATTATTTCACCTATCCGGAAGGGAAGGCGGACGATCGAGTGAAGGAATTCGTCAAAAAAGCGGGTTATCGGGCGGCTTTATCGATGAATGACCTCGATGAGCATTTTGCTGGACAATCCCCCGATTTACTCACTATTGGACGCTTTGGGCAATCGCGCACGCGAGAAGTTGTCCCGCAAGCTTGGGGAGGTGATCCCTTACCCCGTGCCGATGGCGGTTTTAACTTTGCCACCACCATCCAAAAACGGGAAGTGGAATTCCCAACTAATACACTTGTATTAATTAGTGGCGGGATTCCCAAAACCATCCACGCTGATAGTCGCTATCAAGTGGAGGAAATTATCGCCGGTACAGAAGCAGTCGCGGCTGTAGATGGCGGTTTTTTCTCCCTCAAGGAATTGGACTCAAATCAGATGATCGGGCCGGTTTTAAGCGAAAATGGCGGCTTTATCCCGGGATATGAGGGAGAAATCGGCAAGTTAGAGGGTCGTCCTTTAGTAATCATTACCGAGCGATGGGTGCGTTATCTTCCCTTCGATCCTGTCCGTCATAATACCCTAGAAGGAATCGCAGCGGAGGCCGGAGATGATCTCAAGGTGACGGATGCTTTTGTCGCGGCCGCTTGGTTAGTCAAAGATGGACAACCACAATCGCGAGAGTCCTTTGGTACACTTTACGGTTTTGATGCCCTGCGTCACCGGGCTTTTTGGGGGATTAATCAGGCAGGACAGCCAGTAATCGGGGTTTCCAGAGAGCCGATCGATTCCATGGCTTTGGGAGAATTATTAGTACAGGCAGGTTTTCGGGAGGCGGTGATGTTGGATTCAGGAGCAAGTACTTCCCTCGCTTATCAGGGTCAATCGCAAGTGCATTATACTCCCCGTCCCGTTCCCCACGTTGTCGCTTTATTTCCCCCCACAGAACCCGATATTGTTCCCGTTAGTCATGTGGGGATTCCCTGCGTAATTTTCGCCGATTCCTGTCCTGCGGGGAGTTAGGGGACAAAAACTTGTTAACCAGAAAACGGCTGAAGCTATGTATCTAAGAAAGCTCTAAGAGCAATTTTGTACTTGTTTTTCAGTCGTCGAGAAACTAGACCACCTTGCTGAATCTGTGCGAGAATTGTGGCTGAACAGGAGCCTTTTGGAATCGGACTACCCGCAGTGATTAAACTGGCTAATTCCGTGGCATCCATCTCCCGGGCAAATTGATAGGCAATCACGGATTCACAGACGATAAAATTCGGGACACCAAGGCCGGGCAAAAGCACACAAGTAGCTTCCGAACTGCTTCTTCGAGTTGTAACATTGACAAATAAATATCTATTTTCAGAAGTCTTTGCGATCGCAATATAGAGATGTTGCTTATTAGGGGGTGTATCGATTAAAAAGGCATCCCCCAGCTTGACTACCAGACTAGCCATGTAAAGCTCCATCTAAATAGGCTTCTCGCTGGGCTTCTTGGCTAATATCTTCGATTTCCTCCTCCGTTTTACCCATAGATCGCAAAACATCCTCCACTAAAATTGGAATAGCCGAACCATGGGGATCCTTCCATTCTGGTAAATCGTGAGTCCATTCGGCTACAAGAAAGGGATTGAGATGGCCAAAAGTCTTGTAAACCTGTTTAAGAATCATTTCTTCTTCTTCACAGAGTTCTTCATTGCCGGGATATTGCAGCAGGTCAACATAATTAGAATCCCGGGGAGAAATATATTTCGACCACAGGGGTAAAGCAGAGTCCACGGGCTGTCCTTTAATCAAATCATAAACACCACTGAGAACCGGTCCATAATCCATTGATACATATCTATCCCCAGTAATTGGTTGATCCATGGTTTTTAAAGCAAGACGGTCAGCTATATAGAGCATTTTCAGCAACCCTAAATACTTCATCGGTTTGCCGTGCAGCTTTAAGAGTATAGCAGCGGCTTCAACTGCTTTCTCTGGATGAAACCGAAATTTGATCGTCATAACTACTATAAATTCACTGCTTTTTTATGACACTTTTATTATAGTTATTATTCTACATCGGCCATATTTAAGATTTTGTCCCAGTGGTTGAGGTTTCTAGCCTGATTTCTCAAAGATGCTGCTATAGGTATGATCGAGTTAAACCTTAGCCCAAAATTCTACCATGGAGATCGAACGTCTTAACGCCCTTTCCGATAATTATATTTTCCTCCTCTACGATCGAGCGCAAAAAATTGCGGCTGTGGTGGATCCGGCGGAACCTGAACCCGTTTTCAGGCGATTAGAGGCTTTACAGGTGGATTTAGTCGCTATTTTTAATACTCATCACCACGGCGACCATGTGGGGGCTAATCAGGCTTTAATTAATCGTTATCCCCATCTTTGTGTTTATGGGGGAAAGGAGGATCGCGGTCGCATTCCGGGCCAGCAGCTGTTTTTAGAGGAGGGAGACCGGGTGGAATTTGCCGGTCGCCGGGCCGAGGTTTTCTTTGTCCCCGGCCACACTCGCGCTCATATTGCCTATTATTTTCCCCCGGTTAACCCCGGAGATTACGGTGAGTTATTCTGTGGTGATACCCTGTTTTCGGGGGGGTGTGGTCGTTTATTTGAGGGAACACCGGGCCAAATGGTGGCTTCTTTAACCAAATTGCGATCGCTGCCCGACCAGACTAGGGTTTGGTGCGCTCACGAATATACGTTAAATAATTTAAAGTTTGCCTTGACAGTTGACCCTAATAATGCTGCTCTGCAACAGCGTTATCGGGAAGTGGAAAAACATCGCGCTGAAGATATTCCCACGATTCCGGCAATTTTGGGGACGGAAAAGCTGACTAATCCTTTTTTGCGTTGGGATAGTCCCGCTTTGGCCATGACCATGGATAGCAATGAACCAGTACAAGTGTTTGCGCGGCTGCGGGGGAAAAAAGATAATTTTTAAGTAGTCGTGCAAAATAAATTTCCCAGTGAAGAAAGGCAAAAGGCAATAGGCAAAAGGCAAGAAGTAGGGTTGATT
This sequence comes from Microcystis sp. BLCC-F209, assembly GCF_041928595.1. Classification (NCBI taxonomy): domain Bacteria; kingdom Bacillati; phylum Cyanobacteriota; class Cyanophyceae; order Chroococcales; family Microcystaceae; genus Microcystis; species Microcystis sp. BLCC-F209. The sequence goes on along the minus strand of NZ_JBHFLL010000219.1, from coordinate 7,290 downwards.
CATGAATCAACCCTACAGGGGGTAGGGGGAATCAAAGGCAAAATCTATCCCTACAAGCTCAACGGTTGCGGCTCTAACTTCAAATCGGCAAGACTGACATCACCGTGACCATTTACCGCCACCTCTAGGGGCAAATTGCCGTGATAAGCTTGGATTAACAGGGTTTTTAAGTCCTCAATCAGGGGATAACGGGGATTGGCTCCGGTACACTGATCATCGAAAGCTTGTTCGGCTAAATGGTCTAATTTGGCCATAAATTCGGCTTCAGTTTCGGGAATTACCTCTTTAATACTGGCCGGAATACCGATTTCCCGTTTTAAACATTCGATCGCTAATACCAATCTTTCCACACTTTCGGTCTCGCTTTCTCCGCCCAATCCCAAGGAATGAGCGATCCTGGCATAGCGCCACTTCACGTTAGGATATTTGTACTGAGAGAAAGTGGCCTGTTTAAAGGGGGCATCGGTGGCATTATAGAGGATGACGTGGGAAATCATCAAGGCATTGGCTAGACCGTGGGGAATGTGGAAAATTGCCCCTAATTGGTGGGCCATGGAGTGACAGATGCCTAAAAAGCCATTAGCGAAGGCCATTCCTGCCATTGTCGCCGCGTAATGGACTTTTTCCCGCGCTTTCGGGTCTTTAGCTCCGTTATGATAGGAACTGGGCAAGTATTTAAACAGCAGTCTGATGGCATCTTGAGCAAGAGCGTTAGTATATTCTGAGGCTAAAACCGAGACGTAGGCCTCAAGAGCGTGAGTTAAAGCGTCAATTCCGCCGTAGGCTGTTAATTTTTTCGGCATATTCAGCACTAATTCCGGATCGACGATGGCCATGCTGGGAGTTAGAGCATAATCTGCCAAAGGATACTTAATATTATTACGGCGATCGGTCACGACGGCGAAGGGAGTCACTTCCGATCCTGTTCCCGAAGTGGTGGGAATACACACCATCAGAGCTTTTTCGCCTAAAGGGGGCAATTCATAGACTCGTTTGCGGATATCCATAAAACGCATGGCCAAGCTCTCGAATTCTATCTCTGGATGCTCGTAGAGTAGCCACATGATTTTAGCGGCATCCATGGGGGAACCACCACCGATAGCGATAATTACATCGGGATTGAAGGTATTAATTACATTTAACCCCCGTTCGACGGTTTCTAGGGAAGGATCGGGTTCCACATCATAAAAGATATTAATCGTGATGCCGATTTCTTCTAAAACCTCCTCTAAAGCTGCGGTAACTCCTAGGTCAAAAAGAGGTTTATCGGTGACAATAAAGGCCCGTTTTTTGCCGGCTAATTCCCGAATAGCGACGGGTAATGCTCCGTATTTAAAATATACTTTTGGTGGTACTCGGAACCAAAGCATATTTTCCCGGCGCTCGGCTACGGTTTTAATATTTAATAGGTGGGTAGGTTCGACGTTTTCGCTGATGGAATTACCGCCCCAAGTGCCACAACCGAGGGTTAAACTAGGATCGAGACGGAAGTTATAGATATCACCAATTGCACCCTGGGAGGAAGGGGTATTAATTAATACCCGGGCCGTTTGTACGTTGTCTTGAAAGTGCTTAATATGTTCCCGATTGGAGGGTGCGGTATAAAGCACGGCCGTATGACCTCGACCGGCAAATAAGACCAGTTTTTCGGCTTTTTTGACCCCATCTTCAAAGTCTTTGGCCCGGTACATGGCTAAAATTGGCGAGAGTTTTTCGTAGGAAAATGGTTCCTCTAAGCCAATATTTTCTACTTCTCCGATTAGTAACCTGGTATCTTCGGGAACGGAAATTCCGGCCATGGTGGCTAATTTTTCTACCGGTTGTCCGACGATATCGGGGTTGATATGACCATCTTTTAGGAGAATCCCGACGACTTTTTTCCTTTCTTCGGGGGAAAGAAGATAGGCCCCGCGAGCAATAAATTCCTGTCGAACTTCTTCATAGATGCTATCGACAACGATTACCGATTGTTCGGAAGCGCAAATCATGCCGTTATCAAAGGTTTTACTGAGAATAATCGAGGAAACGGCCATTTTTATGTGAGCAGTTTCGTCCACTAAAGCGGGGGTATTGCCGGCACCGACTCCTAGGGAAGGTCTTCCGGAAGAATAGGCCGCTTTTACCATACCGGGACCGCCGGTAGCAAGGATTAAATTAATGCTGGGATGTTGCATTAATGCTTGGGAAAGTTCCACCGATGGCTGATCTATCCAACCAATAATACTGGCCGGTGCGCCCGCTTTCACGGCCGCTTCTAAGACTATTTTGGCCGCCGCGATGGTGCAGTCTTTGGCTCGCGGATGGGGGGAAAAAATGATGCCGTTGCGGGTTTTCAGGGCAATTAGGGCTTTAAAAATGGCTGTGGAGGTGGGATTTGTGGTGGGTACGATCCCCGCTAAAATGCCCACGGGTTCGGCGATTTTTTGCAATCCAAAGGATTTATCTTCTTCGATAATGCTGCAGGTTTTGCTGTGTTTATATTTGTTGTAGATGATTTCTGAGGCAAAATGGTTTTTAATCACTTTATCTTCTATTACTCCCATCCCTGTCTCTTGTACTGCCATTTTAGCTAGGGGAATGCGCGCGTTGTTGGCTGCTAATGCGGCTTTTTTGAAGATAAGATCTACTTGTTCTTGGTTATAGTTGGCAAATTGTTGTTGAGCTTTTTTTACCTGTTGTATCAGTTCTTCTAGCTCTTGTCTATTGGTAACTATCATAACAATTTTGTCGAAAAAATTAGGCATTTTATTCTATTATAGCTTTTTTCGCCAAGGTACTCGCTCAATCTTGGGATTTTCTTTATAGTTTCCTAAGCATTGGTATTATAGAATACTAATAATCCTAAGTAATAGGTATGGGGAAGTGGGGAGATGGGTTTTAAAGTTCGATTGGGAGTTCATCATACTATTAAAAACAGAATTTATCATGAGAACTAATGTATCAAATTTAAGTCCCCCTTTTTAAGGGGGATTTAGGGGGAGCAAATTTTTTTTAGTCCTTTGGGATGCTTTTGGGTGCGTTACGCTTCGCTAACACACCCTACATTTATATTTATTTTATTTCCCCCTCTATTATCCTGATTTCTTCCTCACTTAATCCATACAATTCATACACTATTTGGTTAATTTTTGTTTCTAACTCCTTGACTTCTTTTCCCTTAGCTTCTAAACATTGTTTAACTAGATATTTGATCGCTTGTTTTTGGGTTTCTGTTGCATTAGCGATAGGAATTTGCCTAATATAATCGGTAAAAGCTCTTAGATATCCACCTCGAACTTTATTAGAAATATAAGAATAGAACCACTCTATAACAACTGAATTAAGTAATCCACAAAGCCATAATTCATTGATTGGCATAAAATAAACTGTATTAGCTAGATAAAATTTATTCAGTTCAATCATAAAACTTTGGGACTCATATATATCTGGATAAATAATTTTAGGTTGTTCAAATTCTTGCCAATACTTACAAGAACGCAATTCCCAAAAAAAGCGACCTTGATCATCTCTTTTAATTAATTTATCACGAAATTCTTGAAATCTTGCATAAATTGCGGGATAGGTTTGAGCAAAGATTGCTTCTGCTTCTATTTTACTTTTATCTGACCAAGGATGACTTTTATTTTCCGATGACTCAATTTTAATTAAATACTGTTCAGCGAAATCTATTCGCCATCTTTTCACATCTCTTCCCCGTAGAAAAGGTTTAATAACTTCCTCGGAGGAAGGATGTTCACTAATTAATCTATCGCGGGTGATTTTATCAATCACAAAAGCTTCATTTAAACCTGTTATTATTCCACGATATAAGCTACCTTTTACATATTCTCCCAAAGGAGTACCGACTTTTTGCAATTTAGCCAATAAATCTAAAGTTTGTGAAGATTCTAATTTCCAACCATCAGCAGATAAATTAGCTTGAGTGATGGTTAGATAATCTTGTTCTAGAATTGTAGCAAACTGGGTGATATTTTGATCTCTGTGTTTATCCCAAGCTAAAGCTTTAAACTGATTGCCATCCCATTTATCTTTACTTAAAGCGATAATACTGGGATAAGCGGTAGCTTCTTCAAAGACAGGAAAATCACCAAAGTCAATTAAATTAAAAATTTTGGTCGAATTGCTGAGAAGTTGTCTTAATTTTTCTCCGTATCCCGAACGAAAATATTTATTTGAGGAGATATACGTTAAATAACCTTTAGTTTTGAGTATTTGTAAACCCCTCTCATAGAAATAGACAAATAAATCGGCAATCCCGGTATAGGATTGATAAATTTTCTGCAAGATAGGTTTAATATTTTTGAGTTCCTCCTGTCGGATATAAGGAGGATTGCCAATTACCACATCAAAACCGATAAAATTCCCCTTATCGTCTAGGACTTCGGGGAACTCGAAGCGCCATTCAAAAGCATTATGATAAATCTTACCGCTTTCAATCTCCTCCAGTTGCGGACGTAACTTATCAATCTCATTCCTTAACTGAATAATCTTCCTTTCCCGCGCTTTCTTTTCCTTGGGTGACTCCTCAAATAACAAAATTTGATTCTCTAGACTATATAAATCCGTTTCCAAACCCCGCAAGCGCTTTTTCAGAGGATTATCTCCCTGTAAAGTCTGACGAAAACTACTCTTAATCTCACTTATCAATCTCTCCATCTCGCGCTTTTGCGATTTATCCTCCGCATTGCGATAGACTCTCACCGCATCCTTATAACTCTCGATACTTAAACGATTTTTGCGGGAAAAGACTTGTAAATCATTGGATAACCCAAAGCGACTAATCAGAGAATTGCCAACCTTGATATTAATATCGATATTCGGTAACGTCTCTAACTCGTTATCTGCTTTGTAGTAAGCATTCTTGAGTAACTCAATCCATAAACGCAACCGACAGATTTTCACCGAGTTGGGATTGATATCAACTCTAAAGAGACACCCCTCAATCAGACGCTGTTTTTCCTGAAATAAAGTCTCCTGTACTCGCTGACTTTCTCGACTGCGGGGATTATATTCAAACAGATTACCGTCATCATCGGTGACGATTAACTCATCGTTCACCACCTCAACCCGATAATCCCTGAGAGTTTTACCCTCTTTATCCACTAAAATCTGTAACTCACTCTTAATCGCGATTATCTCGTTCAAAGCAGAAACAAGAAAATGTCCCGAACCCACCGCAGGATCACAAATTTTGAGACTATTGATAATAGCATTGGCTGCCGTTTTATCTTTGATGCGGTTATACACATCCTCGATTGTCTGACAATCCCATCCCTGACTCTGGTTAAATTTCTCTATCACTGCGCGTCGAATCGTTTCCCGACACATATACATAGTGATGAAACCGGGGGTGAAAAAGGAACCATCCTTATATCCGTTGATTTTCTCGAAGATTAATCCCAACACTGACGCATTGATAAGAGTCTTGTTATCCTCCTGTATCGCTTCCCCACCTTCGCTGCTAAAATCGTAGGCATTGAGAAACTCAAATAGGTATGCTAAAGCGTTGATTTCTCCTGTTCGCTTTTTCCCCTGACTATCCTTTAAGACTGTTCCTGCAAAAATCTCTATATTCTCCGAACGCAGGTTACTGATGACTATGGTTGACTGTTCTAAGTCTGTCGGTTCAAATAGGGAACTGTTGAGATAGGGAACCTGAGTATGGGTATTCTGGATGTCTTTGCTTCTTTCTGTCTGTTTTTTGGCCAAAACGCTGAAAAATAAGCGATTTAAGTCGTCATAGTTGGCAATTTTGCCTAAATTGAGAAACCCTAGGGATTTATCCCCCCGATGATACCTAATTATCTGCGCTTCTAATAGTTTGAGGAAGAGGATTCTATTTATCCAGGTTATCCCCAACTCTAAACCGATATTCAATAGTCTCTCCTCTTCCGTCTCCCCAAATTCTTCGGGATTGGGTAAACGAGAGATTTTATCTAAACTCTCCACTTGACTGATAGCGTTCTCTAGCAGCGAACCGGGTTGTCGCGCTGCTGGTTGCAGACGTTGGATGAGTTTTTTTCCTCCCTCTTTTATCTCTGTCAATCCGATGATATGCAGCAGTTCACTATAAAAGTTTTTGTCGAGACTGTTGCTATCGTTCGCAAAGGGGAGTTTTAAGAGGTGTTCGGGAGAAAAGATTTTATAGAGACTGATAAGGTTATGTTCGTCCTCCCGGATGGTTTGGGAGTATTCCCGCAAGTCAAAATGGGTGTATGTCAGGGAATCGAGTATGGAGTTCAGGAAGGGTTCTCCTATCTGTTTGTAGAAGAAGTCGGTGGTTTTTCCCGTTAGTCTCCCCGTCTCAAAGTCATTAAACTGTCTGACAAGTTCCTGATTTTGTGCGAATAGTCTCTCGAAGATATTCCCATCGAAGATAAACCACTCATATATATTGGTAGCAATCAGGTGTTTTATCTCTAGGTTTTTCTCGGTTATTCTTTCCCGTAGGAAGTAGAGGAGTAATTCTTGTAATGCTTTACAGTTGAGTTTGTCTCTCCGCAGCATCTCGCTTTTATTGCTGGGTTTCTTGACTTCCAATATCACCCCCACGGAATCCCGCGATTCTTTCCCATTATGGATGACTAAATCATTCCTTCCCTTGGTGTTGATGAAATGTTGGGGACTATAGTAGCTGTGTTTGAGAAAGTCTGCAAGCAGGTTTTTATGGAACTCCTCCGATTCTGTCTCGTTTATACTCCCCAAAAGTTGTTCTAGGTGGGTTTGAAACTTCTCTACCTGACTACGACTCGGTTTGACTCTTAGGAATGCTTTGTTTAATGCTTGTCGGGGAGAGAAATTTTCTGTCTTCATACCTTTATCCTCTTCCTACTCAACCCGATTTTGGGGTCTATTTTTTTCTTTCTTATCTTTGCTCAAAAACTATATATATATTTGCACACGGATTCCCATTATCTAAAAAGTCTAAAGCAAGTCTCGCCATTTGTCAAGGGTTTTTAGAAAAAAAATCAGGCCGATTTTATAATCACCGTAACAACAATTCAGATCGTAGGGATAATTCCGTAGGGATAATTCCGTAGGGATCATTCCGTAAGGATAATTCCGTAGGGATAATTCATGAATTATCCCTACTCAGGAATGCTTTGTTTAATGCTTGTCGGGGAGAGAAATTTTCTGTCTTCATACCTTTATCCTCTTCCTACTCAACCCGATTTTGGGGTCTATTTTTTTCTCTCTTATCTTTGCTCAAAAACCCTATATATATGGGCGCACGGATTCCCACTATATAAAAAGTTTAAAGCAAGTCTCGTCATTTGTCAAGGGTTTTTA
>NZ_JBHFLL010000218.1:0-4360 GCF_041928595.1 Microcystis sp. BLCC-F209 | reverse complement strand
GGCTCTTCTAGGTTCTGTGTGATGAGTTTAACTTACATAGGATCGATCTTTGTGTCCTTTGTGTCTTTGTGGTTCGTTCCACCCCCTCGCTAGGAGGAATGTATCTTAGAATACATTTTACCCACCAAACCTGGGAGAGCCGATTGAGTTTAGCTAGAATTTGATTTAATAATTCTAAGATTTGTGGAGAAGCAAGTTGATCGGGTGGTTCTTTGGTAATTGCCGTCAATTCTGTGACAATTTCTGCTACCATTACCTCCGCATCAGGAAAAGATACTTCTTGACTGTCGCTGGCGATTAAATCCCATTTTTCTCGTTCAAAATCCCAAATTTTTCGGCGTAAATCTTCGCTCTGCTGCTCGATCCTAACTTTTTCTTCCGGTGCGATTGTAACTAAAGTGTTTCGCTTTCCCGCTAATTGTTGTTTTCAACGTTGAATATTGTGTTCGAGGTTTTGTAATTCGTTAGTAGCCATGGAAAAATAAGCTTAAATTAGCCAATTAATTCAATTATGATCTATATATCTAGAAATGTCATTAGACCTCCCGCAAAAGTAATTTCTCGAGACGCTATCGGGTCAAAATATCTCAAACCATTTTTCTAAAGTAATGGCAGAGATGGTTAATTTCCCTCACCCCTAACCCCCCGACATGGGAGGGATCGGGGGGTTGGTGGGCGGGAGAAGGGAGTGGAATGCCTGCCACGAATAAAGAAAAATGATAATTATTCAGCCAGTCCTAGATACAGTCAACGGTACAGCCAATTTTTTCTGGGAGGCCCCCTGGGAATGGGGCTGACTCTATTCTCCACCCCTAATCTCTTTTTGTCGGCCTAGAGCTTACTGAAGTGGTGTTTTAGCTATTTCTGTGGGCTGTTTTGGCTTTTCTTTTTCCTTGACAACCTCGCTGAGATATCCTTCCACATCGCGCTGGATGATGCTTTCTACCCTTTGAGCAAAATCAGGATAGACTTCGGCGTGATTTTGGGCATGGCGATAAGAACCACTCAACTGGAAAAATTGCCAGCCCTCAATTTTCATGGCCTCGGCCGTGTTCCGATAGTGGCGGTAGCGTTCGCCATAATGAAAGAACTCTTCAACGGCAGCACTGATAGCCACCACCTGACTCAAGCCAAAGGCGAGCCAACCGACCAGGACTTGGACATCATTGGCGTTGATGTTCAGACTGACCAAGGCTGGAACGATCACCCCCCCGATAATTGTGATCAGTCGGAGAAAATAGTATTGGTTGCGACTTGTCTGGGCCCGGCCTTCTAGCCAGAGTAATTGCTCGAGCCAGCGGGCTTTCATAAACTGCTTTTGTAAATCTGGCAAGTCAATCTGCTCGATCAAGCCACAGATTTCTTGCTGGAACTGATTGCGATAAGATTGGGACTTTTTTGGCTCTGAGGTTTTCTCTAGGCTTTTGAGTTCTAAGGTGCTATCTGGCATGGTTCTCTTACTCCGTTAGTAGAAAAAAATTTCGGCTCTGGTGGCTCAAGCTTTCCGCTTCCCGATTCCCGCTCCTTGGGCTTTCCAATAATCAAACTTAGTTGTGTCTAGATGCTCGACAATCCCCCCCAATTGACGTACTTGCTTGACCATATCGCCAGTCCCGCCACGTCCATCACCGCCTTTGCCATCCCAGAGGACAATCAACCGCACCCGATCGATTCCGTAGATCAAACTGGAATAGAGCGCCCAACGATTGTTGCGCTCAAAGGAATTGCTTCCTTGCGGGACCGGTCCGATTCTTTCTGGTTGTAGGTTGAGTTCCACCTGGGGATGATTCTTAATTCCATAGAAACGCTCTACCCAATCATCGCCCGCAAAGTCGACCGACTTTTCAATAAATTGGGCTGACTCGAAGGGCAGATAGACCTCCACTTTCATCTGCCGCTCTAAACAGGCTTCTAGAAAGAGGATATCGCCCCCACAGGCTATCCCCGATGTGATCGCCAGATCCGTGGCATCAGCTTTGAGATTATCGAGTACCTCCTTAATTTTTTGTTGCGCCTCGGTTTCCATGGCTGGGGGAAACCGAGGCCGCGGCCGGTCTGGCTTGTCCATCATGTGGCCGGAGAAGAGGAAAACTTGCGGAGGTTCCTTCACCGTTGGGGATGCGATCGCTGCTTCTTGATGTTCTATTCTCTTCAATTCTGCCTCGAGGACATCGAGGCCTGACTTGACATATTCAAGGCGGAAATTCAGGGATTCTAAAAGTTTCAACTGTTCTAGGGTTGAAAGTAAAGCAAATTTATTGTTCCAGAGCCGGTTGAGCGCCCTTTTATAGGCTCTGGCCACCTGTTGCGGGTTGCTGGCGGTACAGATGGCCAGATCGCCGAGGGAGAGGAAGACCCAAACATCGTTGTTATCCTTGATAGCGGCACTTTCCAGACTAAATTTAACGGCTCCAGACAGCGCCGGCAACTGCTCTTTGATCCCTTTCTCTTCTGGATCGCTATCCTTGCCAGCCAGTGGCGCTAAATGCTTTAGTAGAGACGATAAGGTCAGGGCGTTGATGCCGGAATAGTAATGATTCTGATCGAGGCGGTAGCCTTGCAGGTAAGTCTCAATCGCTTTTTGCAGTAAGTGGGCCGATGCGTAAGCTATTTGGCGGCGCTCTGCTTCATTGGAGATGCCTACCCATCGCTCCTTCCACATTTCTTTGTAAATGCGAGCTAAGTAGGAAAGGGCATCGATATTGACCGGTTCATCCCGCAGCAGCGACTCCAATTGCACCACTGCCTCATCATATCGCTTCAGTCGGATCAGGTGAAAGGCTTCCTCGCGCCGGAATTCGGCATTTTTCGGCTGCAGTGCCAGTCCGTTGCGATATTGCTGGAGCGCAAGTTGATAATTTCCTAGGTTTCTTAAGGCTTTCCCCGCTTCGGCGATCGCCTCGCATTTGATTAGGGGGTTGCTCACTTCTTCAGTCAACAGCAAAACGTCACCTATGCGATCTTGGCGTTGGGCAATCACTACCCTTTTCCGCCAATTATTGTACTCATCCCAGTAGCCAATGGCTAGGGGGGTTTGCAGCGACCGGCGATCGGGTTCTTCCAAGCCGTCGAGTAAATTGAAAATGGGGCTGTGAATGCGATGAGGATCTGATTCCCAGGTAGCGCGCGCCATTTTAGCGATCGCCTGTTTGTCCTTTTCCAAGTATTGGCGATCGGGCCAGCCATTCTCGTCACAATGATAGGGGAGAGTGCGAACGTTAAAAATATCGAAAGGCATACGACCTCGTCCCGACTGGATATGAATTAGTCCTCGCTTGCGTAGGGCGTGGCGCACTCCTAACTCATAAAAAACGTTGGCATTATCAATGCTGATGTCGGCAATCACCAGATCCGCGAGCAATAGTTCCTGAAACATATCGGTGAGAATATCGCCACTGACGCTTTCTTCATCGGCTCGAAACGGCTCAAATCCGGCTTCGATTAAGGCTGGTTTAATTAAATCCTGATAGATGCTATTAAAATCTATCCAGCGGTCATCTGCCCCTTTTTTCTTACCAAAGGGCATGACGACGAAGGCATGGGGCAATCCCTGGGGGCTGGCAGCGCTATCATGCTCTTGTTTCAGTTGGGAAACTAGCTCTACGTTAGACTCAGAAACTTGTTCGTCGTTGGCGGCAGCATTTTTCTGGTTAATAATTTCTTGACTGGGCATATTAATCTTTCTGACTCAAGCAAGATCGATCATAACTTATTTTAGTTAGATTCAATCCTCGGCAGTTTTTTCAATAAAAAACTAACTGAGTCACTAGCAGTAACAGTGCCAGATTATTCCGTTAATAAAGGAGCTTTGGAATTAAGTTCTTTCTCTAATCAATCCCCTCAAGTTTGATAAGTAGTTGGACAAAGGTAAAGTTAACTGTGGGGTAAGGAGTCGGTCGTCAGTAAGAATTGCGGCAATTTACATTTCTTAAGATAGACAACAGAATTTATGTCCGACTACTTATCAGCAGCGCAGAGAATCGCCAGGAGCATATCCTATTGGCAAAAATCTCCTCTAGACAAGACACCATTAAGATAAACACAACGTCAAAATAGAATAGAAGAAACCTTCTCATTTTTCCCCTGTGCGCCCGAAAGTTTAACAATCATTGTAACTGCTCGGTCTCGCGTAGCGAGCGCGTTGCGACCGCTTCCTTCTCACCTTTCTAACCCTCCCAACTTACTGGCAATTTCCTTCACATCTTGGCCAGTGGGGAGATTTTCTAAAAACCCTTGACAAATGACGAGACTTGCTTTAAACTTTTTATATAGTGGGAATCCGTGCGCCCATATATATAGGGTTTTTGAGCAAAGATAAGAGAGAAAAAAATAGACCCCAAAATCGGGTTGAGTAGGAAGA
>NZ_JBHFLL010000217.1:0-20833 GCF_041928595.1 Microcystis sp. BLCC-F209 | reverse complement strand
ATTACTGGTGCAAGTTGGCAATCTTGTAATGTACCGCAAGTCCTTCGTCATCGCTGTGCTTATCTAAATGGTTGCCTTTTTTAACTTTTTTATTGATCTCATTAAGCATTTCTACTTATTGCAAAGGTGAGATGCTCCCATTGGCAACCGCTTGTTACCAAAGAAGATAGTAGTGGAGGAAGCAGAAACTATGGTTTATTTATTGCTCCTAATGAAATGAGGGTTCTTTTCTCATTTTTAGGTATTTATGGAGATTGGCGATATGACTATAGTATTAGTTCCCTAAAACTAAATCAATGGAATCATATTGCCATGACTTATGATGGCTCTCAGTTTAATTTTTATTTTAATGGAGTTTTAGAAAAAAGTTATAATTTTGTAACTGTTCCTATTCAGAATACTGAACCTGTAAAAATTGGAAAAGAAGTTAATGTTTGGAATCCCTTTACAGGAAAAATGGATGAAGTGCGTATCTGGAATAAGGCGCGTACTCAAGCTGAAATCCAAGCGGATATGAATTATCCGTTAACGGGAAGTGAAACAGGTTTAGTGGGATATTGGCCGTTTAATGAAAATGCAGGAAATACTGTCACTGATTTAGCAGGAAATGATAATAATGGGACTATTTTAGGTGGAGCAGCTTTTACTTCTGGGGTATTTACTCCGGGGACGTTTGTGTTTAGCCAGCCGAATTTTACTGTAAAAGAAGGGGGAATAGGAATTAAAGAAGTTACCATTAATCGGATTGATGGATTAGGTGGAGAAGCGAGCGTTACGGTTGATTTAAGTGATGGTCTTGGGGTTTCTGCTGCTGATTATGATAATACTCCCATTGTGGTTAATTTTGCTAATGGAGAGACGGCTAAAACAGTATCAATCCCTGTTACAACTGACACGGTTAATGATGCAGGTGAAACGATTAATTTAACTTTGACTAATGCTACAAATGGCGCAAATATTGGTAGTCAAAATACAGCTGAGGTGAAGATTGTTGAGGATCATGCCATTCAGTTTAATGGGGTGAATCAGCAGGCAGATTTAGGGACGTGGTTTAACTATCAAAACTTTACTTTAGAAATGTGGGTAAAAGCGGGAAACACACAGGTTACATATGCCAATATTATCGATAATAATCACAGAACACATCTTGGATGGGTGGTACAGCAAGATGCGAGTGCAACAAATCATTATTCGCTTGGAGTTAGCGGTTCTCCAGACGCAGGTGTCAGCTTTGTTCTAACTCCCAATATATGGCAGCATTTAGCTTTTGTAAAAGACGTAAACTCTCTTTCGGTTTATATAGATGGAGTCCTCATGGGTTCTAGTCCTTACAGTGGTTCAATCAATTATAACGGAAGTCAATTTTTGCGTCTCGGAAATTGGGGTGGTGGAGGTCGGAACTGGAATGGAAGTATGGATGAAGTGCGTATATGGAATACTGCTCGCACGGCTTCTGAAATTGCTAATAATTTTAATCGCTCTGTCGCATCAAATTCTACAGGATTGGTGGCTTATTACCATTTCGATGAAGGTACAGGTACTACATCAGTAGATTCAACTGTTAACGCCCATACTGCAAGTTTAATCAATAATCCAACATGGATAAATGAAGGAGCTATTTTTGTCAATGAGCCTAGTATTTTATCTTTCAACCAAGGGAATTTTAGTATTAAAGAAGATGAAACATCTATTGTTGCTGTTACTGTGATTCGGACTGGAAGATTTAATAGTGAAGTCAGTGCGGATGTTGCTTTAAGTTTTTTAACAGGAGATACAGCATCAGCCGATGATTTTACAACTAATTCTGTAACAGTTAATTTTGCAATAGGTGAGACGAGTAAAACGGTAACAATTCCAATTAAAGATGATTCCTTAGCTGATAATAACGAAACGGTTCACTTAATCTTAAGTAATCCAAGTTCAGGTACAACAATTGATCCAAATAATAATACAGCAATCCTCACCATTATTGATAATGAAGGAACGGCTGGCAATGATAATTTAGTAGGAACGGCTGGCAATGATGTTATTAATGGATTCGCTGGTAATGACGCTATTTATGGATTAGCAGGAAATGATTATTTAATTGGAGAAGCAGGAAATGACTACCTTGAGGGTGGAGGAGGGAATGACACCCTTGATGCAGGAGAAGGAGACGACCATATCGTTCCTGGTACGGGAGTCCATCAAATTATTGGTGGTGCAGGGACAGATTTTCTCGACCTCAATTACAGTACCACCACAGACAACCTGACCATTAACTACAGTGACCCTAATAACGGCACTATCTCAGACGGTTCAACCCTCAAAGAAATCGAAATTTTACAACTCGTTTCTGGGTCAGGAAATGACAATATTGATGTCGGTGCAACCAACGCTTATCGGGACTATGATCCTGGACCCTATTCATGGCAAGTCAATATCTTTGGCAATAATATCTATGGAGGTGCAGGAAATGACTTGATTAACAGTGGTTCAGCAGCAGATCATCTTTTTGGTCAAGAGGGAGACGATACCCTTCAAGGAAATGAAGGAAGTGATGGCATTTGGGGTGGAGAAGGGAATGATGGTCTCATTGCTGGTGTCGGTGATGATGCTCTCTATGGTGAAGCAGGTAATGATAACCTTAATGCAGGTTCAGGAAATGACTATCTTGATGGTGGCTTAGGAGATGATGTTCTAATTGGAGTAAACCCCAATAACCCTATCCCTGGTTTGAACGAACGAGATACCTATGTTACTGGAACTGGAAGCGATCGCATTATACTAGGTGATAGTCATTGGTTAGCTTACGACGATCGCAACACAACGACCAATGGAACAGGGGATTATGCCACAATAGCTGATTGTGATGTCAATTTTGATGTTATTCAGCTACAGGGACAAATCAATAATTATCGTCTCGCCATATCGGGGTCAGATACTTGGTTATATCTCGATAAACCCGGAACAGAACCTGATGAATTAATTGCGATTATTCAGGGAAAAACCAATCTAAATCTGGATTCTCAAAACTTTGTTTATGTTGAACCTGTTAATACTCCTCCCACTACATCTGATAACTCTTTAGTTACTGATGAAGATACCACCCTAGTATTTACTGCCAATAACTTTAATTTTAGTGATGCCGATTCAGATGATAGTTTACAAGCAATACGTCTAGAAACATTACCCACTGAAGGCATTCTTTATCTTGATAGTAATAACAATGGAATAGTTGATACAGGGGAAACACTTTCTCAAGGGAATCTTGTAACTATAGCTACGATTAATGCAGGACAATTGAAGTTTAAACCTAATCTCAATGAAAATGGAAATCCCTACACTAATTTTACTTTCTCAGTGAGTGACGGCGAAGACCTCTCCATTACTCCAGCCAAAATGACGCTTAATGTTACACCAATCAACGACGCGCCGAAAAATATTCAACTCACTAATTCTAACGTCAACGAAAACAGTCCTAATAATACAATTATTGGACAAATTAGCATTAGTGACCCTGACCCCAATGATACCCATAACTTGACTTTAATTGATGATGCTGGGGGACGCTTTAAACTGGTTGGTACTAAATTACAAGTGGCTAATGGCAGTTTATTGGATTATGAAACAAATACCAGTCATAACATCACCATTAAAGCTACTGATGCTGGTAATTTAAGTTTTCAAAAAAACTTGACAATTAACACAATTAATGTTAATGAATCTCCGACAAATATCCAACTGAGTAAGAATAGTATTGAGGAAAATAGTGTCAATAATACAGTTATCGGCACATTAACCACCACTGATCCCGATCCCAATAATACCTTTACTTACAGCTTAGTTGATAATGCAGGGGGACGTTTTGCCATTAATGATAATCAGTTAATTGTCGCTGACGGTAGTAAATTAGATTACGAAACTAATCAAAAGCATACTATCACTATTCGGACGCAAGATCAAGGCGGATTAACCTACGATAAATCTTTTGATATTAACCTAATTGATGTGGCTGATTCTAGTGTAATCGCTTTCAGTCAACCTAATTATTCTGTCAAAGAAGACGGTACACCTATCACCGAAATTACCCTAAATCGTAGCATTAATACTCAGGGACAAGTCAGCGTTACTGTTACTCCTAGTAATGGGACGGCAACCTCACCATTAGACTACAATAATGCACCTATTACAGTAACATTTGCTGATGGTGAAACCGAGAAAACTATCACTATACCCATTGTCAAAGATACTGCTTATGAAGGCAATGAAGCCGTAAATTTAACCATTAATAATCCCACTAATGGCGCAACATTAGGAACGCAAAAAACAGCCATTTTAACCATTGTTGATACTCCTATCACTTATTATCTAACTACGGCGACAACTTGGACAGATGCACAGGTACAGGCGCAAGCAATGGGAGGGAATTTAGTTACTATTAATGATGCCGCAGAAAATCAATTTTTAGTTAATGCTTTTGGAGGATCAGAACTCTTTTGGATTGGTTTAAATGATGTTGCACAAGAAGGTGTGTTTAAATGGATTAATGGTGAACCTGTTACCTATACCAATTGGAATAGTGGTGAACCCAATAATTATGGAAATGAAGATTATGTTCATTTTAATTGGGGTAGTTCAGGACGTTGGAATGATATACCTAATAGTGGTTATGGTGGACTCCATCGGGGAATTATTGAAGTTCTCAATGGAACATCTGCCATTTCTATCGCTGATACCACCATTAATGAATCTCAAAGTCAAGCAACTTTCACGGTTAAATTAACAGGAATTAGCCATCAAATTTTTACCGTTGATTATAGCACCAATGACGGAACAGCCAAAGCAGGAGAAGACTATACTGCTGTCAATGGAACATTAACTTTTAATGCAGGAGAAAGTCAGAAAACTATCACTGTTCCTATCACTAATGACTCTAGTTATGAAGGGAATGAAACCTTTACTCTTAAGCTCTCTAATTCTACTGGTGGCGCAGTTTTAGGAACAAATGCAGCCACAATAACGATTGTTGATAATGATGTTCCTGAACCCGGAATATTAGCCTTTAGTAATGCTCAATTTAGCGTTAATGAAGACGGAACACCTGTTAATGTTGTCACCATCAATCGTACAAATGGCATTGATGGACAAGTTAGCGCAACTATCAACCTAAATAACAACACTGCAACAACACCCAATGACTACAATAATAACCCGATTACAGTAACATTTGCCAACGGCGAAACATCGAAAACGATTACTATTCCAATTGTTGATGACATTCAATTTGAAGGCAATGAAACCATTAATATAACTCTAACAAATGTTACAAGTGGCGCAACTATTGGCACACAAGATAAAGCAACTTTAACTATTGTTGACAACGAAATTAATCAGGGAATCACTCTTGATGAAGGACAAACAAAACTGATTAATAATACTGTCCTTAAAGCTTTTGAAACGAATAAACAACCCACAGACATTATTTACACCTTAACTGATTTACCTGATAATGGTCAGTTAATTTTTAATAATTCGACTGGTAAGGCATTATCATTTGATGGAAGTGGTGATTATGTAAACTTACCAGCTAGTGCTATAGGAGGTGCAATTACAGTTGAAGCTTGGGTTTATGCTAAAGATTCTCATCGCTATTGGCAGAGAATTATTGATTTAGGAAATGGGAGAATAAATAATAATATTGTACTTGGTTGGTATGGCAGTTCAGGTCAAATGTTTATGGAAAACTACCAAGGTAGTAGCACAATAAAAATTATTACCAATGAAATATTTCCTGAAAATCAATGGACTCATGTTGCCGCAGTTACTAATAGCAATGGCAATGCCTATATCTACTGGAATGGTCAAATAAAGGCTTCTGGTAATATTTACCCTGTAGTCAATACTATTCGCTATAATCAGTATATTGGTAAAAGTAATTGGGTTCCTCCTGATGCAGATTTTTATGGGGTTTTTGATGAAGTTAGAATCTGGAATAAAGCCAGAACTCAAGCTGAAATACAAGCGGATATGAACCGCCAATTAATTGGAACTGAAGGCGGATTAGTTGGCTATTGGAACTTTAATGAAGGTTCAGGAAATACAGTAACAGACTCTACTAACAATCATAATAATGGGACAGTTTATGGTGCAACTTGGACAACAGGAATTGTTCCTACTACTTTAAAACTAGGTAACACTTTCACCCAAGCTGACTTAGATAATGGTCTTTTAACCTATCAACATAACGGTAGTGAAACCACATCCGATAACTTTAAATTTACGGTTACAGATGGAACAATAACTTCTAGTGAAACAGCCTTTAACATTACCATTAATAATGTTAACGATGCTCCCACAGACTTACAACTGAGTAACAATAAAGTTGACGAAAATAGTCCCAATAATACTGTTATCGGTGTTCTAAATACTACTGACCCTGACGTAAATGACACCTTTACTTACAGCTTAGTTGATAATGCAGGGGGACGCTTTGCCATCAATAACAATCAATTAATTGTCGCTGATGGTAGTAAATTAGACTATGAAACTAATAGCAGTTATCCAGTTACCATCCGTAGTAAAGATTCAGGTGGATTAAGCTATGACCAATCTTTCATAATTAACCTAATTGATGTACCAGAACCTGGAATATTAGCCTTTAGTAACGCTCAATTTAACGTTAATGAAGACGGAACACCAGTCAATCAAGTCAAAATAATTCGTACAGATGGCAGTCAAGGAGAAGTTAGCGCAACCATTGATTTAACTGACGGAACAGCTACCGCAGCAGATTACGATAAAACCTCTATTCTCGTCACCTTCGCCAATGACGAAACCGAGAAAACTGTTACTATTCCTATCACCAACGATACCGAAGCTGAAAATCTAGAAACCATTAATCTCACCCTCAAAAATCCTACTAACGGTGCAACATTAGGAAGTCAAAATACCGCTACTTTAACCATTCTTGATGATGATGTACAGCTTAACTTCAGCGCCGCTAACTATACTGTTAGTGAAGATGGAACCGCCGTTACTGACATCATCGTAACTCGTGCGGGACGCAAAACAGGAACAGTCGGCGCAACCATCACCTTTACTAATGGTACTGCCAAAGGCTGCGCCTGTGGACTTCATCTCACTACTTCTGACTTTCTCAGTTCACCTATTACTGTTATCTTAGGTGAAAATGAAATAAGTAAAATTATTCCTGTTCAATTAGCAGGAAGTCAAGGAAGTAACTTTGTTCCTATCATCAATGATACTCAAGTTGAAAGTAATGAAACCTTTACTATTACTTTAACAAATCCTACAGGTGGCGCAACTATTGGCAATCAAAATAATGCTATTATTACCATCTTAGATGATGATGTCCAACTGGCATTTAGCGCACCTAACTTTACTATACGCGAAGATGGAACCGCAATCGCTGCCGTCAGCGTTAACCGCATTGGCAGACTGACGGGTGTTGTTGGTGCAACCATTAATCTCGACGGCGGAAGCGCAACCTATCCTGATGACTACACCCAAACTTCTCTTAATATCTTTTTTGCTGACGGAGAAAAGAGCAAAATTATTAATATTCCTGTCAGAAATGATATTATCTCCGAACCAGATGAAACCGTCAATTTAACCCTTGTTAACCCCACAGGTGGCGCAACCCTTGGCAGTCAAAATACAGCAACTCTAACCATTATTGACAACGGATTAACTCCTAGTTTAAGTCTTGCGATTGATAAAGATACTGTTGCTGAAAACGCAGGAAATAACGCAGCAACCGCAACTATTACCCGCAGTATTATCACTGATGAAGATTTAATTGTTACTCTCGCCTCCAATAATACCAGTGAAATAACTGTCCCCAATCAAGTTATTATTCCTGCCAACCAAGCATCAGCAACCTTTAGTTTAAATGCAGTCAATGATAATATTCCTGATGGCATCCAAACTGTTACTGTTACCGTTACAGCAACAGGCTTTAGTCAAGGGGTTGATACTATCAATGTTGCTGATATTGATGTCCCTGATTTAAAAATAGTTAATCTAAGTGCATCTACACCTTTATTAACTGGAAAACAAGGCAGCTTCACCTATCGAGTTGTCAATCAAGGATTAAGTGAAGCAAAGGGTACTTGGACAGATAAAATTTATCTTTCTACTGATACCACCTTAGAAACCAACAAAGATATATTTTTAGACAACTATCAATTTTCTGGAACAATTCCCACAGGCTTATTCTACGAACGTAATCTCCCATTTTTTATCCCTAAAACTCCCGGACAATACTATTTAATCGCTCAAACCGATACAGCAAATACTATTAACGAAGGGATCGGATTAGGTGAAAACAATAATACCACTATTACCTCTATTAATATTACTCCTGCCTATCGTGCTACTGTTTCCACTGATACCGAAATTGGAGTAACAGGAAACAAAGTTATTTTACAGGGTAAAGCCTTCAGTAATAGTGATAACTCTGCTGTTCCCTACGAATTTGTCACCATCGCCATTAAATATAACGGGACTGTTCGCGAATTAACCGCTTTTACTGATGGAAATGGCAACTTTGTCAAGGAATTTCAACCCTTACCCGGAGAAGGGGGACAATATCAAATTAATGCCTATTTCCCTAATTACAGTAGCGAAGACAGCACCGCCGAAGATAGCTTTAAACTTTTAGGAATGCGCTTTAACACAGGCGGAGCTTACTATCAAATTAATGCTGATTCACCCTTTAATGCAACAGCAACCCTACAAAATTTAACGGATATTCCCATTACAGGGATTACTTACACCATCGAAGGTGCGCCTCAAGATTGGAATATACAAGTTAATGCAGCCAATACCTTAGCAGGGAATAGCAATTTACCCATTACTTACACCATTACTGCACCCAATAATTCAGCTATTACTCAAGACACCTTTAATATTAATCTCACCAGTGCTGAAGGAGTAAGCACAACGCTTCCTGTTACGATTAATCTGCGTCGCATTGTTCCTCATTTAGTTGCTAATACTAACCTTCTTAGTAATGGGATGTTACGAGGACAACAAACTCCCATTGAATTTGAAGTAACAAACAATGGCGGGATTGCAACAGGAGAAGTTCAAGTCATTCTTCCTGATGCAGCTTGGTTAAAATTAGTCTCACCTGTCAAGCTATCTTCTCTTAATCCGGGAGAATCAAGCAAAGTTACTTTATTACTCACTCCTGATACCAATTTACCGCTAACGGTTTATAACGGCAATCTCGTCTTAGATGTCGTCGGAAATGATGGCGATTTGTCTTTACCTTTCAGTTTCCGTGCGGTTTCCGATGCAGTTGGTAGCTTACAAATTACTGTTGTCGATGAGTTGACATTCTTTACCGAATCTGCACCTAAATTAAAAGATGCTACGATTATTCTCCGAGATTATATTACCGGAAACGAAGTCCGACGCATTACTACAGATTCAACAGGAATGGTATCTTGGGATAATCTCTCTGAAGGATATTATCAATTAGAAGTTAAAGCTAAAAGCCACGATTCTTACACTCAAACAATTCAAATTAAAGCAGGAGAAACCGAGGATATAGAATCTTTCTTATCTCGTCAAACGGTTAAATATGTATGGCGAGTTGTTCCTACAGAAATTGAAGATAAATATACCATCACTATTGAAAGTGTTTTTGAAACGCACGTTCCTGCTTTAGATGGTAGTAGTGATAGTATTGCTAATCCCATTCCCACTGTAACAATTGACCCGCCATTAATTGATTTAATAAACCTGCAAGTTGTCGGCCAAATGATGCAAGTTGACATGACAGTTACCAATCATGGATTAATTGCAGCCAATGATGTTCGGTTGAATTTTGGTGAACATCCTTTCTATAAAATTGAGCCTTTAATTGAAAATATTGGAACTTTAGGTGCGAAAAGTTCGATGACTGTTCCGGTAAGAATTACGAGAATTGCGGATACAAGCAATGGAGTTGTTTCCTGTGGAATTCCTGCTTCTTTAACTTATGACTATTCCTGTGGGTCAAACCTAGTCTTGAAATCTACACCAATTGCTATCAATAATGTTGAAGGAAATTGTGCATTACTGTCCTCAATACCTATCAGTTTTGGTGGTGTTGGATTTAATCCCGTGAATGGCGGATTTAATCCTGGAAATGGTGAAGTTAGTTCTATTAGTCCTATTGTTAGCAGTGTTCCAATAGAGATACAATCTAATTCTTGTAATCAAGGTTCAGTCTGCGCTCAAGTTAAACTGCAAATTAACCAAGACGCAATCATGACTCGTTCTGGATTCCTTGGAACATTAAAAATTGACAATGGTAACGACACCAATAACCTAGAAAATATCACCGTTACTATCAACATCAAAGACAGTCAAGGAAACACCGTTAACAATCTATTTGGTATCACTAACCCTACCCTTTCTAACCTTACCGCAGTTGATGGAACAGGAACACTATTAGCCAACGCTTCAGGAAGTGCAGAATGGACATTTATTCCCACAGGAAACGCTGCACCCAATGAACCTACTATTTACAGCATCGGCGGCAGCTTAAGCTATAAAGAAAATGGCAATAATATCACTGTTCCTCTGCTTTCAACTCCTGTTACTGTCTTCCCACAAGCAGAATTATACCTCGATTACTTCCATCAACGAGATGTCTTTGCTGATGATCCTTTTACTGTAGAAATTGAACCCTCTGTTCCCTTCTCTCTTGGTATTCTAGTCAAAAATCAAGGTAAAGGTACAGCTAAAACCCTCCACATCTCCTCCGCACAACCCAAGATTATCGACAACGAAAAAGGCTTACTGATTGATTTTAATATCATCGGTACTCAAATCGGCACAGAATCCATTACCCCCTCCTTAACCGTTAATTTCGGCAATATTGAAGCGGGAAAAACCGCCGTTGCTGATTGGTTATTCAAATCTTCTTTACAGGGTAAATTCACCGAATATAACGCCACCTTTGAACATATTAACGATCTCGGCAAACCTGAACTATCCCTAATTAAAGAAGTCAAAATTCACGAACTCACCCATCAGGTTAATGTGGATAGTGATAACTTACCTGACTTCTTAGTTAATGATACCTTTGACGCTAACTTCTATCCTGATATTCTCTACTTCAGCAATGGCACAACTGCACCCGTAAACGTCCTTACCAATGCAACAGCAACCATCAACAATCAACAGGCACAAATTATCGTCAATGTCAATAGTGGTTGGACATATTTACACCTAGCAGATCCTAGTAATGGTAGTTTAGAAATAGCTCAAGTTTTGCGGTCTGATGGAACGTCTATTAAATTAGATAACGTCTGGACAACCGACCGAACTTTCCCCGCTACAGGTCGTCCTATCTACGAAAATATTCTACATCTACTTGACTACAACGCTAACGCTGGCAACAGTAGCTATACAATTATTTACACCTCTGGTGGACCCACAGTAACAGATATTATTGATGTTACTCCCGATCCTCGTTCTACTGCGGTAAACGCAATCACTATTGATTTCTCCGAACCGATTCAAGCAAGCACTTTTGATTATACTGATCTCAGCTTAACCCTCAACAATGGGACAAATTTAATTACTAATATTGTCTCTATTATTCCTCTTTCAACTACTCGCTATCAAGTTACAGGTTTAGAAAATCTTACTAACATTGATGGAGACTATCAATTAACCGTCAACGCTAATGGAATTAAGGATTTAGACGGTAAACTGGGGACAGGTTTACTCAGTGAAACTTGGATTAAAACTGCTACTGGAAATGCAGATAATACTCCACCCACTGTTACAGATATTCGAGACTTGCAGATTGATCCTCGCAATATTCCCGTTTCTTCCCTCGATGTCACCCTCTCGGAAGCGATTGATTTAAGTTCCTTCACTTGGGAAGATATTACCCTCACCCGTAACAGTGGCAGCAATCTAATCAATAATACCGTCACAATTACTCCAGTTAATGATACAACCTACCGGATTAATGGACTGAATAACTTAACCCAAACTGAAGGAAATTACACCCTAACGGTTAATGGAAATGGAATTAAAGATTTATCAGGAAATTTAGGCATAGGAAGTGCCTCAGAAACTTGGGTAATGGATACTACTCCACCCGATGCACCCAGTAACCTTAAAGTAGGCAATAAAACTCTCACCCCCAACAGTCAAAACCTAGTTAACACTACTACCCTAACCCTCACAGGAGATCTTAGCGAAACGGGTTTAAGCGTCTTCTTGATTGATCGTACTCTCAATCAAAGTTTAGGACAAGCAACCGTCAATAATACCCAATTCAGTAGCACAATTCAGTTACCTTCATCGGGAACCAGAAACTTAGATCTTCAAATTATCGATCCCGCAGGTAATATCACCATAGCAAATTTTAACCTCTTTGCTGATGTTATCGCGCCTACCTTAATTGACTTTCTCAATATTCCCCAAACTCCCATTGCTACACCAATTAATTCTATCGATCTTCGTTTCTCTGAAGCTATCGACCTCTCTACTTTTGACTATACGGACATTACCTTACGACGCAACAATGGCGAAAATCTGATTACTGATGCTGTTACCGTTGAATATCTCTCTGGTACAACTTATCGAATTAAAGGACTTACAGAGTTAACCACAACGACTGGAAACTATCAATTAACTGTCAATAGTAACACCCTTCAAGATCTCGCAGGAAATAGTGGAGATGCAGCCAAAACAGCAACTTTTGCGATCATCACAGCCACTAACAATCCGCCAATCGCTCAAGATGATGCACTCACCACTAACGAAGATACCCTCTTAACTGGCAACGTGCTAATTAACAACGGAAGTGGTGCTGACAGCGACCCGAATGGAGATCCCGTCACTGTCACTGCTGTTAATGGCAATACGGCTAATGTAGGCAATCAAATTACCCTTGCCTCTGGCGCGTTGTTAACTGTCAATGGCAATGGGAATTTCGATTACAATCCCAACGGAAAATTTGAATTACTTAATGCTGGAAAAACCGCAACTGACTCCTTCCGCTACACCATCAACGACGGCAAAGGTGACACCGACACCGCCACTGTTACCCTTACTATTAACGGAGTTAATGACGCACCAGTAGCCAATCCAGATAGTTACAGTCTCGATGAAGACACTACTTTAACCATCAATGCTCCCGGAGTCAAAGGTAATGATACGGATGCAGAAAATGATAGTTTAACATTCAATTTGGTGAGTACGGTAGCCAAGGGAATCCTCACCCTTAATCCTGATGGTTCTTTCAATTATACTCCCAAAGCGAACTTCTTTGGAACCGATAGCTTTACCTACAAAGTGAATGATGGTTTAGCTGATTCTAATATCACTACTGTCACCTTAACCGTCAATCCAATTAATGACGCACCAGTAGCCAATCCAGATAGCTACATTCTCGATGAAGACAATACCTTAACGATTAATACTCCCGGAGTTAAAGCCAATGACACTGATGCGGAAAATGATAGTTTAACAGTTAATTTAGTCAGTACGGTAGCGAAAGGAATCTTAACCCTTAATACTGATGGCTCTTTCAACTATACTCCTAATACTAACTTCTTTGGAACCGATAGCTTTACTTACCAGGTTAATGATGGTTTAGCTGACTCTAATATCACTACCGTCACCCTAACCATCAATCCAATTAATGACGCACCAGTAGCCAATCCAGATAGCTACAATACCCTCCGCAACACCACTCTCAACATTCCAGCAGCCGGAGTTTTAAACAACGATACCGATACTGGAAATCAGCCTCTAACAGCAGTTATTGAAACTAACCCCAGCAACGGAAATCTAACTCTCAATTCAGATGGCTCCTTCAGTTATACTCCTAATACTGACTTTGTTGGAACCGATAGCTTTACCTACAAAGTGAATGATAGTTTAGCTGACTCTAATATCACTACTGTCATCCTTCATATTTTCAATCCAGTTCCTATCATTGTTCCTCCCAGTGGTGGGACCACGCAAGGCACAGAGCAAGATGACTACCTTGATGCCTCTAACCAGTTAGGCTATCAGCGCCTTGAAAGCGGCGGTGGCGACGATCTGATCATTGGTTCCAACCAACGCGATATCCTTAAAGGTGGAATCGGTAACGATAGCCTCTACGGTGGGAGAGATTTCGATAAACTGTATGGAGAAGAAGGATATGATCTCCTCGACGGCGGCGCTGGACTGGATATCCTCTCCGGTGGCAGCGGTGCCGATCGCTTTGTCCTCGCAGCGGGGAATGGCAGCGATCGCATTCTCGACTTCAATGCTCTTGAAGGCGATCTCTTTGCCCTAAGTGGACTAAACTTCGGACAATTGAGCTTTAATAGTAATCAGATTCTTTCTGGCATTGAAGCCTTAGCTCAAGTAACAGATAATCTCGGCAATCCTGTTACGGGATTTGACGCTCATCCTCAATGGTTTGTCACTCTCTAGTTACCCACCCAAATCGAACCGATCTGACAAAGGAGTCAATTAATGAAGACTAAGCCAGCCAACTTGCTTCTGGCTGCCACGACAGCAATTTTAGCCAGCACTTTTTCCGCTCACCTGCCAGCCCAGGCACTGACCTGGACGATTAATAATGGTAGTATTAACAGCAATCCGGCTACTGCGATTACAGGAAGTTTTACCATTGATAATGAAAACAGTACGGATCCTAATATTACTTTCAGTAACCTGATGATTGACGGACTGACTTTGACGGCGGCTGACGTAATTAATATTAGTTTGGCAACTCCTAGTGTCATTGGAATCCAAGCAATTGACTGGTTAAATGGGTTGAATAGTCTCTCTTTAGTTTTTGACTCTCCCTTAACTACAGCAGGTGGGACAATTCTTCTCAATAATATTATCAGTGACTTTAATGGCCATGTAGTCAGTGGCTCCGTTACGGGTGTGTCGCAACCTCCTACTACTATACCCGAACCATCTACTCTCGTTGGCTTGGCGACCACTTTTAGCTCCTGTGTTTTCTTGAAGCGAAAACTGAAAGGCGAAAACCAAGAAATCATGAGCGAGGGTTAGCCATCCGTTAAAACGGATGTTCGCCCTTGCGAACAAGGGGATTTATTCGTTCTCTAATTTCTACGGCCAGAAAACAAGGTCAAAACATCCTACAAGTTTTAACTCAAGTTCTCAAGGGGGAAGTTCTGGTTTTTTCCTAATTTGTCAAGACCTCGGTAGTTACGGGATTTTCCGAAAAATAGGGCAGTTTTCAGGCTACCCTAACCAGAAAATTAATCCCCAAAATGGGAGATAATCGCATCGGCAAATTCGGAACATTTCAGAGGAGGATTAACGGGAGGTTCCATCAGACGCGCTAAATCGTAGGTAACTTGTCGATTAGCGATCGCTGCTGCGATGCCTTTTTTAATCAAATCGGCCGCTTCTTGCCATCCCATGTATTCCAACATCATCACCCCAGAAAGAATCACCGAACCGGGGTTAATTCGGTCTAAACCGGCGTGTTTAGGGGCCGTGCCGTGGGTTGCCTCAAAAATAGCGCAAGTATCGCCAATATTCGCCCCAGGTCCCATCCCTAAGCCACCCACGATCGCCGCTGCCGCATCGGAGAGATAATCACCATTCAGGTTCATGGTAGCGAGGATCGAGTATTCATCGGGACGGGTTTGGATCTGTTGGAAGATACTATCGGCAATGCGATCGTTAACCATAATTTTATCTTTCCATTGCCCATTGCCGTGGGTTTCCCAGATAGCATCGAGAACACTGGTCACTTCCTGGCAGATTTTGGCTTTTTTCTCATCCGTGAGGGCATCATAACCTGGTTCCACCATGCGGGCGTTATCTTCGATGCTCAGATCAGGGTTTTTCTCCTTATTGCTCAGGATCCATGATTCCATCTCGGTAACGCACACATCCCGGAATTCACTTTTAGCTAATTCATAACCCCAATCCCGGAACGCCCCTTCGGTATATTTCATAATGTTACCCTTATGGACGAGAGTAACCTGATTTTTCGGTTTCGGTAAAGTCAGCGCTCGTTCGATCGCCCGGCGGACTAATCTTTGGGAACCCGTCTTACTAATCGGTTTGATCCCGATACCCGCATCAAGGGGAATTTGTTTTTTCCCGTGTTCGGGAGTGGCGGGAATTAGTTCCGTGTTGAGATAATTAATCAGTTTATCGGCGATTTCCGTGCCTTGTTTCCATTCGATGCCGAGATAGATATCCTCGGTATTTTCCCGATAGACGATGACATCGAGTTTTTCCGGGGTCTTATGGGGGGAAGGGGTTCCCGCATAGTAACGACAGGGACGAACACAGGCATAGAGGTCAAAAATTTGCCGCAAAGCCACATTCAGGGAACGAATGCCGCCACCGATGGGAGTGGTCAAGGGACCCTTGATGGCAATACCATATTCTTTGATCGCTGTCAATGTATCTTGGGGTAGATATTGATAAGTCCCGTAGATTTCGCAAGCTTCATCGCCAGCATAGACTTTAAACCAATGGATTTTCCTTTGACCAGCGTAGGCTGTGGCGATCGCTGCATCGATAACTTTTTCGGTTGCGGGCCAGATATCGACCCCCGTACCGTCACCGCGAATGAAGGGAATGATGGGATCGTCGGGAACGAGAGGTTTTCCGTCAGAAAAAGTAATTGTCGAGCCTGTTGTCGGTGGGGTGATTTTTTCGTAGCTCACAGTCATGGGCTTCCAGAAACAGTATTTATCTATACGTTGGGAGTCTAGCGCCGTCAATACCTATACGCAGGGATTTTGGGTAATTTCTTAAAGATTCCTTTGCTGGTATCTCCGTCAAAACAACCTAGAGGAAATCTATTTATGCTGCTGCGCTCGTTGTTCAAGGCCAAGTTACTCCATTCCCTTGAACAATCTCTAACCCCAATTACTCAAAATTTTATGAAGCATTTGAGCAAACACCTGACTTGATCGATGACAATGGCTCTATCCCGTTCTAGCTGTCAATGATTATGCAAAGTCTTTTTCAACGTTCCCTAGCTGAGACCAATTCTGGGGAAGAAGATATCCGTAGTCGTATTCTACAGGCCGCTTTACGTTTATTTGCCGCTAAGGGTTATGAAGGAACCACGACCAAAGACCTAGCAGGAAAAGCAAATGTGGCAGAAGGAACTTTATTTCGTTATTTTCCCAACAAAAAGGCGATTTTAATCGAAGTGGCCACTAGGGGATGGGTGGATATTCTCACCGACTTGCTGACGGAATTGAGCGAAATGGGCAGTTATAAAGCGGTAGCGCAGGTGATGCGACGTAGGGTGTTGAGAATGCGAGAAAATAGCGATTTATTGCGAGTTTGTTTTATAGAGGCACAATTTCATCCCGAATTAAAAGAGCGAATTCAATCGGAGGTAATTGCTAAAATGACCGATGTGGCCGAGGCTTTTTTTCAAACAGCGATCGATCGTGGTATCTATCGTCCCATGAATCCGAAAATTGTCGCCCAAGTTTTTCTAGGAATGTTCGCAATTGCCGGTTTTTCCAGTGAAACTATTTTAGATAGTAATGCTTCCCCCTTAGCTTTACAAGAAATGGCCGAAGGTATTGCCGAAATTTTTCTGAATGGAGTGTTAGTTAAGTAGGTAGGCACAATTATTTGTAGGATGGGTTAGCGGTAGCGTAACCCATGCGGGCGTTGGGTTTCATGCTTCAACCCAACCTACGTTCATTTTATATTTAATTCCACCCACCCACTTAAGTAGTTGTGCAAAATTAATTTTCTAGTCGAGACTCCGAGACAGCTAATCTAAGGATAGGCGGTTAAAATCCGTTTTAGCTTACTTATGATAAAATGCCTTCAAAGACAGGTAAGGGAAAACTTGCAATTATTCACCCGATAAAATAACTGATAGCCGAGATGAAACCCTGTTACTGCATTAATCCCGATTGTTCTCAACCGGCTCATCCGAGTAATAATAACTCGAATACTCGTTACTGTCAAAGTTGCGGCTCTGAGTTGTTGTTAAATGGTCAATATAGAGTGAGTCGGTTATTGAGTGATACGACCGGTTTTGGGGTTGTTTATGAGGCTTTTGAGGGTTTTACAGCCAAAATCCTCAAGGTATTACAAGAAAAATGGAATAATGACCCGAAGGCAGTGGAATTATTTAAACGGGAATATGACGTTTTATTAGAGTTGAGTCGTCAAAATGTCACCGGTGTTCCTCGAGCAGATGCCTATTTTCAATATTCCACGAGGGAGGGGAAAATATTACACTGTTTAGTTATGGAAAAAGTGGAGGGTATTGATTTAGAACAGTGGCTCAACCAGTATGATAGTTTAAGTCAAAAACGGGCTTTTAAATGGCTGAGAGAAATCACTTTAATTCTCGATAAAATTCATCAACAGAATTGGCTGCATCGAGATATTAAACCCCCTAATATCATGCTGCGGAATAGTGGCGAGTTGGTGTTAATTGATTTTGGCACAGCAAGGGAAGAAACCCAAACCTATCATCAAAAGGTAAAAGGTCAACAGGTAACAGGTATTACCTCAGCCGGATATACCCCCAATGAACAACAACATGGCCAAGCAGTGATTCAATCAGATTTTCATGCTTTAGGACGAACTTTTGTGCATTTATTAACCGGAAAACATCCTTTAGAAATTTATGATGCGGTTAATGATGTTTTATCTTGGCGAGAAGAAACGGAAAATATTCACCCGTTATTGTTGGATTTTATTGATGAGTTGATGGGAAGATTGCCAAAGAATAGACCGGCTAATACTAGGGTGATTTTACAACGTTTGGATGAGATTGAACGGCAGTTGAAGTTACCTCCTATAACTCCTAATAGACCATCTCCACCACCACCAAATCCGCAGCCTGTTGTAACTCAAAAACAACCGCCAGTTATTCCTAAGATTAATCCTTCTCCGCCAGTTTCACCTGTAGATAAAACCCTTACTGGTCATTCTGGCCAGGTTTATTCACTAGCATATAGTCCCGATGGCCGCTATTTAGCTAGTGGTAGTAAGGACAGAACTATCAAAATTTGGGAGGTGGCAACAGGAAAAGGATTGCGTACCCTTACTGGTCATTCCGGGGTGGTTTTGTCAGTGGCATATAGTCCCGATGGCCGCTATTTAGCTAGTGGTAGTCAGGACAAAACTATCAAAATTTGGGAGGTGGCAACGGGAAAAGTGCGTACCCTTACTGGTCATTATATGACGTTTTGGTCAGTGGCATATAGTCCCGATGGCCGCTATTTAGCTAGTGGTAGTTGGGACAAAACTATCAAAATTTGGGAGACAGCAACGGGAACAGAATTGCGTACTCTTACTGGTCATTCTATGACGGTTTGGTCAGTGGCATATAGTCCAGATAGCCGCTATTTAGCTAGTGGGAGTCTTGACAAAACTATCAAAATTTGGGAAGTAGCAACGGGACAAGAATTGCGTACTCTTACTGGTCATTCCGAGGGGGTTTTATCAGTAGCATATAGTCCCGATGGTCGCTATTTAGCTAGTGGGATTGGTGACGGTGCTATCAAAATTTGGGAGGTAGCAACGGTAAGAGAATTGCGTACCCCTACTCGTCATTCTGAGGTAGTTAGGTCAGTAGCATATAGTCCCGATGGACGCTATTTAGCTAGTGGGAGTCAGGATAAAACTATCAAAATTTGGGAGGTAGCAACGGGAAACGAATTGCGTACCCTTACCGGTCATTCTGAGACAGTTTTCTCAGTAGCATATAGTCCCGATGGCCGCTATTTAGCTAGTGGGAGTGCTGACAAAACTATCAAAATTTGGCGAGTGAGACAGTAAACTTGTGTTTGGGGTGACAGCAATAACTTTTGTCTATCAAAAATGAGCGACACTTGCGGGAAACTGCACCGATATCTTTAAAAATGTTGGGTTTTGGATCAAATTATTGAATCGAGCAGTTTTCTCCTAAATAGGGTATGCGGCAAAAAGTACGGGCGAAGCATTCGGATAGAAAATCTACAGTTTCACCGATAGGTTATTGTCCGAATGCTTCGCCCCTACAGGACGCGGGCCGATAAAGACGCAAGATTTTGAACGACGATTCTCTCACAATCTTGCACCTGTGGGAGCGAGAAAAGCCACAAAATCTCTACCTTGCTTACATCTCACATTTATTCAGCAAACCCTATATAATGTGTATATTAACAATCTACTATACACAACTAGGGATAGGATGATGACTAACATTATCATTGATGACCAACTCATGGCTGATGCTCTTAAAGCTACTGGTTTAAAGACTAAACAAGAAGTTGTTGAATTGGGTCTTAAGACTTTGATTCGGCTCAAACAACAGGAGAAAATTAAAGCCTTTAAAGGTAAGCTTAAATGGGAAGGAAACCTTGAGGAAATGAGGCACAATCAATGATTCTTACGATGTCGTTAAAGAATGTTGGGTTTCGCTCAAATTATTGAATCGAGCAGTTTTCTCCTAAGTATTAAAGCGCTCAACTCAACCGAAAAGCTTGATCTCAGCTACTAGGACGATAACTGCGACTGAAGAAAACTGTAACCACGATCAAATCGGGGAATCATCCTACAGTTGAATTGATTCAGTTCTTCAACAATGTCAGGACTATCAAAGTCTTTTGAGTTTCGATTCAAAAAACACGCCTGCTGTGGCTGATAACGTCGTAAATGATGAAGTACCGAGGCATAGACAAGAGCATCTTGTGGCGTTAAATCATATATCTGGACTTCCCCGTTGACAAAAAGCCATAAGCTGTGCTGTAGAAGGGATTAAGAGAATTTACGCCGCCCCGTTACTGGGTACAAATCAGGGAAACTCCCAATAAATCTAACGCTTTTTGTTGCAGTTGGGTCGGTC
>NZ_JBHFLL010000216.1:0-20477 GCF_041928595.1 Microcystis sp. BLCC-F209 | reverse complement strand
GCTCTTCTAGGTTCTGTGTGATAAGTTTAACTTACATAGGATCGATCTTTGTGTCCTCTGTGTCTCTGTGGTTCCTTCCACTCCCTCGCTCTTAAGGAATGTATCTTAGAATACATTTTACCCACCAAATCCAAGAGAGCCAAAAACTTTTTGCCGCAAACCCTAAGTAGGAGAATTGCCAGATCCTGTCTTTTGCACGAGTGCCTGTTGCCTCTTGCCTTCAGAAGCTGATAACTGATAACTGATAACTGATAACTGATAACTGATCACTGATCACTGATAACTGATAACTGATAACTGATAACTGATTTAAGGTCTTTGCAGGAAGATTAATTCTTCAACGGGGAGGAAATCATAGTATTGACCTTGATTGGCTAAAACTGCGATTAAATGGAGACGATCATCGGGTTCAATGTGTAATCCTTCCCAGGGGACAGCAATTTCCAAACATTGATTAAAAGAAGCTTTGGCATTACTAGGAACTCGCTGCCAAGTAAAATATTCTTGAGCGACTTCTAACCAAGTAAATTCCGTGATTAAATTAACCCCTAGATGATGATGATAACCGTAATTGAGGGGCGATCGAGGGGGAATATCTGCTAGGGGAATTGGACTTTGCAGACGATGCACTTCATCATAATACCAGTATAAATGCACTTCTGCGGGAATTTCTTCTCCTAATTTTGCCCCTGGTTTCCAATCGAAACGCAGATAAAAATTGAGGTGATCCCAACCGAAAAAGAGCTTTTGTACTAAGGAAGTCCGGTGCATTGTACCACTGGTGCCGCCAATTTCGATCCGTCCGGCTTTATCCCAATCCTGTTCGTCCCCAAAACCGTCGATAATGGGGTGAATGAAAGCCATCGGACGATTACCTTGTTTATCCCCGTGTTCTTCCACCGGTTCGAGCAAATAGGAGGGAATTGGCTCATTTAAAGCTTGATAAAGAGCGATCAGGTGTTCGCGGAAAAGTTGGTCAAAAATTGCGTCATGATTGGAGGAATGGCCATAACCAAACCACCAAAACCAATCGGAACCCTCGGCTGCATACAATGCTTCCCACGCATCCGGGTTATTATCTTCCGTCGCTTCGGGGTGATTAGCCAGGGTTTGACGGGCTAAAATTAGATATTCCCAAGCTTTATTTTTAGCGGGATCGCCGATCCAAGTGGTAAAATTGGCATCGATCCAAGAGCCGCTATGAAGTTTATTGACAGGAATTTTGGCATTAGCGGGAAAGCGATCGAGATATTCGGAGACGGTGACTAATTCGATCGCTTGGTGGTCGCTTAAAAGTTGATAAAGGTTCTCTAGGAAGGGTAAACCGTCTTGATGATAGTTTTCCCAGCAGTTTTCGCCATCTAGCGCAATGGTAACTAACCAGGGTTTTTCTAGCGTCGTGGTTTCTGCGTTAGTTTTCAGTTGTTCGGCGATCGCTTCTAGGTGTTTAACTAAGTCTGTAGCGGCCTCGGTTGCTTTCATGCCACTATAGCTAAATCCGATCAGATCCGAGAGACGATGATCGCGGAAAACCATCGATAAATTGCCGTTGCTAGTTTCCAGACGGTAGGGACGATAAAGCAATTCCGGTTCGCTAATATTGCCCTTTTCGTCGCGATGAAAGTAATGTCCCAGGGACGAACCTAACACCCCCTCATCGGAACATAACCACTGAAAACCCTGTTTAGCGACCGCGGGGAGAATCGCAGGACTAACGGATTGTTCCGAGGGCCAAAGTCCTCGAGGATGTTTATCAAAGCGATCGATATAGATTTGCCAAGCTTTCTGGAGATGGCGGGAAATATCTTCAGGATAGTGGAAATATTGGCGAGGAAGGGTCATATTCGGCACTGCTACCCGGCCGGCTTCCGAGTTGGCCAGCAGGGGTAAAATTGGATGGGTGTAGGGACTGGTAATGATTTCTAGTTGTCCGGTTTCCTGCATTAACCGGTGTTGCGGCAAGATACGACGCAGAATTTGACGCTGTTTGGAGATAATTCGCTGGCGATCGCTTAAAGTGAAGTTTTTTCCCTGTTCTAACCAGGCAGCGATTTCCGGGTCACTGTGAAAGATAGGATCGATCCAAGCCAGGTTATGCCAAGCCAAGAGATCGCTATAATCTTGCAGATGCCAATGACTAATACACCAACTATGACCGTTTTCTTGACGCTGTGCGTATAATTGGGCGTAACGGGGGTGCGGATCGATCAGGGTACGATGGTTAGCATCGAAAAAGTGTTCGAGGATAAAGTGTTTTTGTGCCAGGGTTAACTGCGCTTCTGGGGTGACGGTGAGGGCAAGATAGGGGTCTATAGCTAGTCCGTTGACGTAATCCTCTAATTGCAGGATTAAAGAGGGGACAAGGTTGACAGTTTGATGTAATTTGGGAAAACGTTCTAGAATCAGGATTAAATCGAGATAATCTTTCACTCCATGCAGTCGCACCCAGGGTAAGCGATATTGTCCCGAAGCATCGGTGCGAGTTTGACAGGATTTGTAGAGGGGTTGGTGTTGATGCCAAATAAAAGCGACGTAGAGAGGATAGGCCATGATAATACCGAGGAAAAGTGCATACAACAGGCTGTTTAGCCGTTATTTGGATGATAATGGACAATAACGCCCATTATAGATTCTTAAAAGTTGATTTTGGTCACTACCATAATCCTATCAACGGGTTTTGAGAGGGTATCGTCTCTTTGCATTTGTTAAAGGATCCGATTCTCTGGGGGTGATTATTTGCAGTTCAGCAGTAGAATCCCTAATATTATTTTTCTTACTGATTACTGATTACTGCTCACTGAAAAACCCCCCATCACCTGATCGACAACATTTTTTAGGATGATAGGATAAGCTGGAATTATCGAAACCGTAGAAATAATAGATAAAATGAGTAATCTCCTCTGGCCGCGTTTTCTCAAGAAAGCTTACCGTCAAGAACCAATAACCAGCTTTATCTTTACCGCAGCGGCAGTAGATGTCATCATCGGGGTTCTAGGACAAAGATGGACACTGCTATCTTTAGGGGCAACGATTATGGCGATCGCTATCCTCACCAGGTGGCAACAGAGCCAAAAAACTGAGGCAATCAACCAAGAAGAAGCAGCAAGATACTATTTACCGCCCCAATCGGGTCAAGTGGCTTTACCAAACCTGAAAAACGAAAAAAATCGACCTTCTTAGCTCAAAAATCTCACCTTGCTTGGCAATCAATCTCCTCAAAGGCTAGAATCTATAGCACGGTTCATTGGTTAATATTCAACTAAATTTATGAAATTCCGATTTACGGGTGGGGAGAAACTTGTCGGGGCAATTGTGGTCAGTGTCTTAACCACGCTGACAATCGGGCAACATCAGCTTAGTCAGGCCCAAAGTCCTATTGCTCCCCCTAAACCCGCGGCTGCAAGTGGCCAAAAAACCCCAGAAACTATCCTAGTAGAAGGTTTAGGCAGACTTACCCTCGCTAAAACCCTAGAAGGGCAACAATCCACCCCTAATGCTGTGATTTTCAGTCCCGATAACCAATTTGTTCTCGCTGGTGGTAGTGATACGGATCCTCTCCTGAGAATTTGGTCGGTAAAAACAGGGCAAAAAGTTTCCCAAACTCGCGCCCAAAGAACCAGCGTCAAAGCTTTAGCTATTAGTCCCAACGAAAGATTATTAGTTAGTAGCGGTTCAGATGGTTCTATTAATTTTTGGAATCTGGTGGAAGGCAAGTATTTAGGAATTGCCCTCGAACACGGCAATACGGTCCTCGCCCTCACCGTTACTCCCGATGGTAAAACGTTAATTAGTGGTGGTTTGGAAGGAATTCGCCTCTGGACAGTGCAACCCCCCCGCCGTCCCCTCTATCGTTTAAATTGGGTGGGTAATTTTGTTTATTCCCTAGGGGTGAAATCCGATGGTTTCACCCTTGCCAGTGGTCATGAAAACGGTGAGGTACATTTTTGGGACATCCGCGAGGGCAAATTTTTGTCAAAATTTGCTGCCCATCCCCAAGCGGTGAGCAAGCTTTTATACAGTCCCGACGGTAAAAATTTAATTACCGGTAGTTTAGACCGCTCGATTAAAATCTGGGATACGAGCAATAATAAGTTATTATTTACCCTCATCGGTCATACGAACCGAATCCGTTCCCTCGCGCTCCATCCTAACGGACAAATTCTCGCTAGTGCTAGTAATGACGGTGTGCGTTTATGGGATGTGACCACGGGTAAACAGTTGGCCTGGTTTGATAATAATTCCGACTGGGTGGAATCCCTAGCTTTTAGTCCCGATGGGCAGTATTTGGCTAGTGGTAATTATGATTTTAAAATTCGCCTCTGGCAATTCGTCCGTTAGGCAAAAATGCCCCCATTTAGCCTTTAACCACTTCTAGAAAAGCTGATTTAGCCGCTGCCTGTTCCGCCGCTTTTTTGCTTCTGCCAGTTCCCACTCCTAATTTCTGCTCATTTAACCACACTTCCGCACAAAAACGCTCTTGATCTAAACCATTGATTTCTTTAACTAAATATTGCGGCAGTTTTTTGTATTTTGCTTGTGTCCACTCCTGCAAGGCATCCTTATAATTCTGTCGGGCCGGATCTCGACGAATTTCGGCCGCTTTTTCCCTTAGTGGTTCATCTAGCCAAGAACGCACTAAAACCATAGTCTGTGTACTAAGATATAATGCCCCCAAAACCGCCTCAAAAGCGTCTGCTAGACGGGAAATTCGCCCCGCTTGGTCAATACTTGTACTACTTGATACCAACAAATAACGCTCGAAACCGTAGCGATCCGCAAATTCCGCCAGAGTGCGATCGCTAACCATCATTGATCGCAGGGCGGCAAATTCTCCCACTAGGGCCTCCGGATAGGTTTCTAACAATACCTCCGCCGCCACCAGTCTTACCACAGAATCGCCCACAAATTCCAATTGTTCATAATTCTGATCACGGGAAATACT
Organism: Microcystis sp. BLCC-F209; assembly: GCF_041928595.1. Classification (NCBI taxonomy): domain Bacteria; kingdom Bacillati; phylum Cyanobacteriota; class Cyanophyceae; order Chroococcales; family Microcystaceae; genus Microcystis; species Microcystis sp. BLCC-F209. Next base: position 15,535 of record NZ_JBHFLL010000216.1, on the reverse strand, counting down.
GGGATGAGTTAGAGCTAAATCTAATAAATCCCACCTGACGGGGACATCAGCCGATAAACCCAGCTTTTCCACTAGGGTTTTTAATTGTTTTTGGCGACGCGGATCACTTAAGGACATGGGAGCGGGGAGAAGGGGTGTGGGGGAGAGGGGAGAGGGGAGAGAGTGAGTTTCTCTGTTTGTTTTGTAACGTCCTCATACCCAGTTTAAATGCACAACAGCTTATCTCATCTGTAGCGTTATACTCAAAGAAGGATTACCTTTACCAACAGTCTAGAAAAACCTCACAGAGAATTTCTCAACCGTTATCAAAAATACGGCTTTAAAGATGCTAATGAGATAGTGAGAGTGGCTCTAGAGCGATTTCAACTAGAACTAGAGGCTCAGGACTTACAAGAATCAGCAAATCTGTATGCAGCAATTTATCAACAAGATGAAGAATTACAGCAACTTACCGAATCAGCTTTAGTAGGATGGACAGCATAATAAATCTCAAGCGAGGACTGATTATTGAGGTAAATCTAGAGCCAACTACAGGTTCAGAAACTGGGAAAATCAGACCTTGTATTAATCTACCCAATTTTCTAAGGATAAATGAGGAATTTGTCTAAAATGTCGCAGATTTCTGGTTACTAACCTAGCTTGATTAGCTAATGCGATACTAGCAATTAATAGATCGGCTCTGCCAATTTTTTGGATTTTAGAAACACTTCGTAAACGGTCAAATTGATTAGCAGCATCTCCATCAATTAAAATTACAGGAAGTTGATTCAGTAGGACTTCTGAACGACAAAAAAGTTTTTGTGCTTTCAATAAATCACTTCCTGAAAAAGCTTTAAGTAGATAATCTATCCTTCCCTGCAAAATTTCAATCTTGGTGACAATCGCAATGGCGACTTCCTCATCCTGTAAGCTTTCTAACCGATTAATAACGTTAGTATTACCTGCGTGGAGATGAGTTAAAGTATCCGTGTCAAGAATATACATCATCTTCAGTTTCTGAACGTCCTCTAGCTTGGTAAATAGAGTCTCTTAGGTCAGCAAGAGAGCTATCATCCCTTAAAGCACCTGCTTGTTGCAGAAAAACAGTTTTACTCTTTGGGGAAGAGTTAGGAAGGGACGGAGGATTAAAGGCTTTCGTCTCTTGCTCTAATAAAATATCACTGTTTAATTTTTCTGATTTTGGTTTAACTGTCATAATTGCTCCTGATTATTTATTAATATTTTATCATAAATTTATTGCTAACTACAAGAGTCAAAGCTTTATTTTTGGTAATTTTCAAAATTTGGCGAATTAAAGCTTGACAGGATAAGTATTAACTTGCCAATTGCTTGTAGCTACAGGACAAGCTAAACCCAAATTAGTAATATTCCATTGGATAAAAGCATTATCGTTATTTTTCCAAGTAATCTTAACTGTGCCGACACAGTTACCTGCATTTCCAGATAGGTTAAAATTTCCTTGTAGGGTATCTCCAGTTGTACAACCTTCTGTTTGGGGAGCAGGAATCGTAATTGTTCCTGTAAATGGTGGTTTACCATATCCAAAAACAGTTTCAACTAAACTGAGTGTACTACTACCAAAACAAATTTTATTTAAGTTTGCAATTGTAGTTAAATTACTTTGAGAACGCCAAATTAAGCTTGTTTGCTCAGAAGAAGAGGGGATAGTTTCAGTTGGTTTAAGTTTTTCTTGTTGAAGTTGACGCTGTTTTTCAGCTAATTCTTCTTGGTTTTGTTCAAGCTGACGTTGTTTTTCATCTAGCTGTCGTTGCCTTTCCGCTAATTCTTGCTCTTGTTGTTTGGCTTGATTAGTCTGTTCTGATTGAATTTCAGAGATTCTTTCTTCTAATTTTTGTTGTTGTTTTTTAGAGAAGAAAGTCCAGCCAGCTAAGAAAGTAATACCTATTGTTACAGCAGCAATAGTAATTTTTATCCAGTCATTTTTCAGAATCACGTTGCCTTGTTGAGATGAAGGGAAAGAAAGTTCAGTTGGCGTTACTCTCGGCTGTCCCTGTAGCGCCTGTCTCATCATTTGAGCAGTTGTAAATCTTTGATTTGCTTGCGATTTAATAGCTTTATCAATTGCATTGGCTAGAGTTGGACTAACATTTAAAGCATATTGTCGCCAGATAATTTCTCCAGTAAGCGGTTCGGTTTCTAATTCTTCAGGTATTCTCCCTGTTAATAAATAAATTGCTGTTAAACCAAGAGCATATAAATCACTGGAAAAAACTGGTCTTCCTATTGATTGTTCTGGAGGCATGAACCCCGGTGTTCCAATTACAATAGAACTGGTGGAATTACCCCTAGGAGACATCACTGTACCTATTGCTTCTTTAATAGCACCGAAGTCAATTAAAATTGGCATTTGATCGTGGTGACGAATAATAATATTATCTGGTTTAATATCTCGGTGAATAATCCGTTTACTTTGAATATATTCCAATAGGACTAAAAGCTTTAGTAAAATTCTTTTAACAAAGGTTTCTTCTTGTTTTCCTTGGCTCTTAACTAAACTAGATAAAGTCTGTCCCTGAATATATTCTTGAACCAAATAAAACTGTCCCTGATCCTCAAAATAAGCAAACAATGTGGGAATTTGATCATGACTATTTCCTAAATCTTCTAAAATCACTGCTTCTCTTTGAAAGCGCTCTTTGACCAGTTGATAGACCTGTGGGTTATTGTGCATGGGCCGCAGTTGTTTAATTACACAGGTGCGACCTGATGGTAAATGGGTATCTTCCGCAAGAAAGGTATCGCCAAATCCCCCACTTGCTAATTGTCGAATAATTCGATAGCGATTAGCCAATAGACTTTGCCTCATTTTTTGAACAGAATGTCAAGTTTTGTTAAGAGATTCAATATTGCTGGTACTTACCCATTGACCAATATTTTAGCCTAAGATATCCTAAAGAACCAAAAATACCCCAGACTTACTTAAGTGCGACACACCATTATATCTCTAGCTCACGGTAGCGGCGGTCAAGCGATACGGGATTTGATCAATTACCTAACCGTTAGCGGTGCAATCCCCCTCTAAGCTAAGAAGCATTTAAATTGGTAGTTGAGGTTCCAGGGGAGATGGGAGCAGGGAGCGGGGGAGCAGGGGAGAATAAATAAAAATAATCTCCTGAATACTGAATACTGAATACTGATAACTGATAACTGATAAAGGAGAGAGTCAGACATAAGCCGAATTCTGTATTTCCCAACAGCAGTAAAATTGCTTTTACCTTTGTTGGAATAGAGGTTATCTATCTGGGATAATTGTTACCAATTATCTCAAGCGGTTCCTAAGAACGGGACAGGAAAAAGACCAACCTTTGTCCCTCCACCTTGCTCCCCACCGGGGTTTACCGAGCCAGTACCTCTCAATACTGCTGGTGCGCTCTTACCGCACCTTTGCACCCTTACCCCCAATCAGTTATCAGTTATCAGTTATCAGTGGAAAGTTATCAGTGAAAAGTTATTAGTTATCAGTGAATTTACTTTCGTTACTGATCACTGTTTACTGGACGGCTACGCCGTGCCTTTGGCAACACTAAAAAAAGGGGGCGGTATTTTTCTGTGGCACTATCCTCACGCTCGCGCGCACTGGACGTTATCCAGCAAGTGTGGTCTTTCGGGAGTTCGGACTTTCCTCGGAATCATTGATCAAATGATTCCGCAACCTCTAGACCAACTCTCTCCTATTCTCTAGTTTGACATACCAGAGACTCGATCGCTCATATATCCTAGTCAATAATCAGTGATCAGTAAACGGTGAACAGTGAAAAGACAGCAGGAAACTGCTATTTAATACTGCTCGCTTAATAAGTAGTCGTGCAAAATTAATTTCCTAGCGAAGATAGGCAAGAGGCAAGAGGCAAGAGCGGGGTTAGATGTGTGTAATTAATTTTGCTTAGGTACTTACATACTGCTCACTTAAAACTCAAATCTGATAACTGATAACTGATAACTGCTCAATGTCGATCGCTCTCAACGTTAAGATCAAAGGTAATGGCTATCCGATCCTCTGTCTGCACGGTCATCCCGGTTCGGCAGCCAGTATGTCTGTATTTACCGATCATTTTTGCCAACGCTGGCAAACCCTGGCCCCGGATCTGCGCGGCTACGGTAAAAGTCGTTATCGCCTGGATTTTCAGCTAGAAGAACATCTAGAGGATTTAATCGAGCTGCTCGATCGCCAAAAAATCCCGCAATGTTTAATTCTCGGTTGGTCTTTGGGGGGTATAATCGCACTGGAATTAGTATTGCGGCATCCCGATCGCTTTCCTGGTTTAATTCTAGTGGCCTCGGCTGCGCGGCCTTGGGGTAGTCATCCTCCTATCACCACCACGGATCTGATTTTGACGGGGATGGCGGCAATTCTCAATCAGATCAAACCGGGATGGCGTTGGAATATTGATACTTTTGCTCGTCGTTCCCTGTTTCAGTACCTTTTTTCACAACATCAAGCGATTTCTTATCAATATCTCGCTCAAGATGCTGTTCTTGCCTACTTAGGCACTTCTCCAGCTGCTAATCGCGCTTTAAATCGGGCTTTAAAAAAAGGTTACAATTGTTTAAAATCTCTTGACAAAATCACAATTCCCTGCTTAGTTCTGGCGGGGGCAAATGATCGCCATATTACCAGTGCCTCGAGCCAAGAAACGGCCGAAAAACTGAAACTGTCTGAGTGGAAATGTTACCCAGATACGGCCCATCTGTTCCCCTGGGAAATCCCCGACTTAGTTTTAGGGGACATTGATAATTGGTTAGCGGAGCATTTTAGCGATAAACTGGCAGGGTGAAGTGAAAACTACTGCCGTGGTCAGGGACACTATCCACCCAAATTTGACCGTAGTGGGCGCGAATAATCTTGCGACAGACCGATAAACCGATGCCATAACCTTCTTTACCCTCATCCCGTTTGAGACGCACATGACCCTCAAAAATATGCTCTTGTTTTTCTTCGGGAATGCCGGGGCCAGTATCACTGATGCTCACTTGTACTTTTTGAGTAGTACGATGGAGGACAGAAAGGGTAATTGCGCCGCCGGTGGGGGTATATTTGATGCCATTCTCCAAGAGATTAATAATCACCTGTCGGATTAACTCCTCATCAGCATAGACGGGGGGCAGATCTTGGGGGATATCGCTTTGGAGAATTAAAGTCTTTTCCTGAAAAGTATCGGTAAATTGAGACAAAATTTCCTGACAGAGGGCTTGCAGATAGAATTTACTCTGGTGGAGAGTGAATTGCGCCGCCATGCTCTTAGAAGCTTGCAGAATATCCGTGATCAAACGGTTCATAATCCGGAACTGTTTGCGGGCCTGTTGGTGCAGTTGTTCTCGTAATTGCAGACTGCGCTCAGTATCTGGTTGATGATAGGCTAATTCTAGGGTTTCCACGGCGATGGAAGCGGCGGTGAGAGGACTGCGTAAATCGTGGGCTAACATAGCCAAAATTTGGTCTTTAAATTTTAATTGTTCTAATAATTCTTCCTTTTCTTGTTTGAGACGAAAAACCTCATCGGCGATGCGGATGAGTTCGCCCGAATGTTCTACCTCTTGAAGTTGTGCATCATCAGCGTGATTATTTTTGACCTCCTCTTTAATCGCTTTTTGCCAGCGTACCAACCATTTTTTAAACTGTTCCACCAGATTACTGCCCGCGAGGGTATGGCGGGGGCCGGGGGCAATTTTGACCAAGGCGGGGGTAGCTACAAGGCGAAAATGTTCGACTAAATGAGGTTGCTGGCGAATTTCGATGATTTGTAGGTCAATTGGGTAATCAGACTTTAAAGACTGGAGATAGGCCTGAATTTGACGGATAATTTCTTGAGAACTGGGACGGTCATCAACAAACAGCAAAAGTTGAATCGAGAGAGGCGTTGTCGTCTCTCTCCCTAAAGCAGTCAGTGGCTCGTTAGATGGGAGCATCGGAAAATTAGTAAACCTAGGGATTGACGGGATTGATCGATCGTCGATCGACTTTTATCATATTCTTTATTGTAGAAGCTTAAGATAGTATAAAATCTACTCAACCTAATCTTAAAGTTTTATTCCTTAATTCTAAGAAGAAATCCTATGGCTTTTGGCTATGTTGCCCTAGTTCTCCACGCTCATCTCCCTTTCGTCCGCCATCCCGAAAGCGATTACGTCCTCGAGGAAGAATGGTTATACGAGGCAATCACAGAAACCTACATCCCTCTCCTGCAAGTTTTTGAAGGTCTCCAACGGGATGGTATCGATTTTAAAATGACCATGAGCATGACTCCGCCGTTGGTGTCGATGCTGCGGGATCCGTTACTGCAAGAGCGTTATGAAGAACACTTAGGTAAGTTAGAAGAATTAATTGCTAAAGAAATCGACCACAATCAACACCATGGGCATATTCGCTACTTAGCCGAATATTACGCTCAATCTTTCCAAAGTATCCGACAAACTTGGGAAAAATACGATCGGGATCTGGTCAAGGCATTTAAACAATTCCTCGACAGTAATAACCTAGAAATTATCACCTGTGGTGCGACTCATGGTTATATGCCCCTGATGAAAATGTACCCACAAGCGGTGTGGGCGCAAATTGAGGTGGCCTGTCAACACTACGAGGAAAATTTCGGTCGTCGTCCCAAGGGCATTTGGTTGCCGGAATGTGCCTACTACGAAGGGGTAGAAAGAATGTTAGCCGATGCAGGCATTCGTTATTTCCTCGTCGATGGCCACGGTATTCTCTACGGTCGTCCTCGCCCCCGTTACGGCAGTTACGCGCCCATTTTCACGGAAACCGGGGTGGCCGCTTTCGGTCGTGACCACGAATCTTCCCAACAGGTGTGGTCTTCCCAAGTCGGTTATCCGGGGGATGTGGTCTATCGGGAATTCTATAAAGATCTGGGCTGGGAAGCGGAATACGAGTATATTAAGCCCTATATCATGCCCAACGGTCAACGCAAGAATATAGGCATTAAATACCACAAAATTACTAGCCGGGACGGTGGTTTATCGGAAAAAGGGCTTTATGACCCCTACTGGGCCAAAGAAAAGGCCGCCGAACACGCGGGCAATTTTATGTATAATCGCGAGCGGCAGGTGGAGAGTTTAGCCGGAATTATGGGCCGTCCTCCCCTGGTGGTTTCTCCCTACGATGCCGAGTTATTCGGTCACTGGTGGTATGAGGGACCCTGGTTTATTGATTTTCTGTTCCGCAAGTCTTGGTATGACCAAAATATCTACCAAATGACCCATTTAGCCGATTATCTCCGGGCTAACCCGACTCAGCAGGTCTGTCGTCCTTCCCAATCCAGTTGGGGTTATAAGGGTTTCCATGAATACTGGCTGAATGAAACTAACGCTTGGATCTATCCTCACCTGCACAAAGGCACGGAACGGATGATTGAATTAAGTCATCACGAAGCGGAGGATGAATTGCAGCAACGGGCTTTAAATCAGGCGGCCCGGGAGTTATTATTGGCGCAATCTTCCGATTGGGCGTTTATTATGCGAACCGGTACAATGGTTCCCTATGCTGTCCGGCGCACTCGTTCCCACCTGCTGCGGTTAAATAAAATCTATGAAGATGTGAAATCCGAGAAGATTGATGCTGGTTGGTTGCAAAAAGTCGAGGAAATCGACAATATTTTCCCCAATATTGATTACCGTGTCTATCGACCCCTGTAATCTGGGTGAATAGATAAAGTTGGCTGAATAAATCTAAAAACCTTGTTGGGTAAGACTTTTAGACTTTTTGTCAATCAAAAAGTACCGGATAGGGGAGTGGTCGGGGGGAAAATTCAGGGACTTTTTCCCTGAAAATTAGGTAATTGACCCCCTCAAAATCGGTGAAACCCTACACCCCCCAACCCCCCCGATGTCGGGGGGGTTGGGGGGCCACACCCTGCCCCCACCAACAAACTTTTTGCCGCAAACCCTAGTTAACGCCTCCCTGATTTTTTAGGGCTGCGCAGCCAGTTCTGAAGCTAATTTGGCCAGAATTTGGGGTTTGAGTTGCTCGAGTTTCCGTTTTAACATCCGCTTGCTAATTTGCGGGTTGCCAACCTGGGCCAATTGACCATCTGTCACCCATTGCTGCAAAATTTGGCATTGATTGGGGAGAATATTAGCGGTGATCACATTTTCACAGATCGGGCTGCCTTCGAGGGGGAAAAATAAAATCCAGTATTGACCGGTTTCGGCGAGGGTTTTGGTAATTTTTTGACCCTGGGGGGTTTTTAAGTCCAAATAACAGGACAACCAGCGAGGCCCCCATTGACGATGATAGAGGACAGTAATCCAGAGAATCATCGGGTGGGGTGCGGGCAAAAAGAGGAATTGATTATAACGGACACTAGCAACCCGGACAGCGATATCCTGTCGATCCAACATTACCCATAAACTGGCAAAAACGCCGTCAGCAGCCTGGAGACAGCGTGGGAAGACGATTTTTTGGCGGGGTTTGTCCTCGGGCCAACTGGACTTGAGACAGATATCCTTGGCATTAGCGGCAGCAACAATGGTTTGATTTAAATCATTAAGGGTTTTGATTTTGGTGCTGTAATCGTCGGTTTTTTTGACTATTTCATTTTTGACTAGGGATTCGAGTCCTTCGAGAAGTTGTAGTATATCTGTAACACTTTCTGGGCGATCGCTGGGTGCTTTGGCCAGGCAGCGCAGGATTAACTGTTCTAATTCTGGCGGTAATTGCAAGCTAGGATTAAAGGGACGGGGTTCGGCGTAGTGGTGAACCTCATACCAACTGCCAAAGGAGGAATTATCGGGAAAAAGGGGCGTTTCTCCCGTGATCATCTCGTACATCATAATCCCAAAACTGTAGATATCGGAACGATGATCGAGTTCTTTACCTTCCATCTGTTCCGGGGAACAATAGGCTAAGGTTCCCATAAAAGATTGGGTTTCCGATTCTCCCGATTGGATGAGTTTAGCGATGCCAAAATCGAGAATTTTCACCAATTCCCCTAATCCTGAGTCCTGAATCACAAGAATATTGCTTGGTTTGATGTCCCGGTGAATAATCGGACACATCTCGCCTTGGAAGATAATACCCTTATGGGCGCATTCCAGGCCGAAACCAATCTGACGGGCGAGATTGAGGAAGCGAGAGAGAGGCAGCGGGTGATATTTGATGATTTCACCCATGCTTTCCCCCTGCAAAAACTCCATGACGTAGAAGGGGACATCCTTTTCATCTACACCATAATCACGAACTTTAACAATATGAATACTTTTTTCGCCTAAAAGTGCCGAAATAGTTGCCTCTCGCTCGAAACGCTCGCGCATTCTTTTGTTGAGGAGAGTTTGCGAGAGGAATTTCACGGCGACGGTTACGCCACCCAATAGTTTATCTTCTGCTCGATATACTTGTCCCATGGCACCGCTACCGATCAACTCGACCAGTTGGTATCGATTGGCAAGTAAGCGCCGATGTCTAGATTCTGCCGACATAGCTAGGCTACCGTTTTAATTTATAGTGAGTCTGATGGAGAGAGTTTTTTTAAGAACCGCTGCAATCCCTATGTGATCGAGAGGACTTAATCTTAGAATGCCCTTTTTTTAGGCTAAAAGCATGGTTGTTAACATATATTTTCAGGCATTTTTAGTCATTGTCTCTCCCATACTTAATTTTTGGGGGTTGAAAAAAAAGAAAAAACTAAGTATAAAGTAGCATAAAATCTCTAAATAGACAATTTAATTGCTTATTATTCCTTCTTAATTCTCCTAACTACTGACTCCTGCCTGCTGACTCCTAAACAACCACCACAGACAAATCCCTAACCCCTGTAAAAGTTTTTTGCCGAAAGTGACCGATCTGCGTAATAATTCTTTAATAAAGATTTGTAAACTTGAAAATGATTATCCTTTCGCAGTGCTAGAGATTTAATGAGACGACTAATTGCGATCGAAAAAGCTCTGCTCATCGGTCATATTGTATCGATGGCTTTTGGACTAGCGGGATTGTTGCTAGTCTTGCCTCATCCCGAATTTGTGGCCAATTTACCAGATTTTGGCAAAACCGCCTTTGCTTGGTCAATGGCCGGGGGGGGTGTGGTGTATATGGTGTTAGGAATGGCAGCGGTGGCTGTTTATGCCTATCGGACTCTAGGAGTGTGGCACTGGTTAGGATTCATGGTTCCCGCTATCAGTTTATCCCTTTGTAGCGAACTATTAGGAACCAGTACCGGCTTTCCTTTCGGTCATTATCGTTATCTTTCGGGCCTAGGTTACAAAATTGCGGGTTTAGTACCCTTTACTATCCCCCTATCTTGGTTTTATCTCGGTTTTAGTGCCTATATCATCGCTCGTGTTGGTTTATCCACTCTTGCTATACCCCAGTGGCTACAAAATCTAGGATCGATCGCTATCGGGGCGGTATTATTAACTTCCTGGGATTTTGTCCTAGATCCGGCCATGAGTCAAACTACCATGCCCTTCTGGATTTGGGAACAACCGGGGGCCTTCTTTGGGATGCCCTATGAAAATTTTGCCGGTTGGTTCGGTACGGGCTGTGTTTTTATGACGGTAGCCACTTTAATCTGGCAAGTGCAACCGGTGAAACTGCCAAGTCAAGATTTAACCCTGCCTTTTGTGATGTATTTGGGTAATTTTGGCTTTGCTACGGTCATGAGTATCGGTGCTGGTATTTATCCGCCGATTTTCTTAGGATTACTCACCGGTATTCTGCCTTTAACACTCCTCTATAATCGCGCCAAGGCTGTTGCTTCCGGGCAAACAGTGGCAACCAGCGAAGTAACAACCCTAAAAATCCCCGTTGTTTCGGTGAGAGGAGCCAAATAAGTTGTTAACTGAGATAATTCTCGGTGCATTCTGCCTGGGGCTACTGCTGTCTCAGGCTGTTGCCTTTTTTATCCTTCTTTCCCGTCTGCTAAAAGGGGCGCGTCGTCGTCCTCCCCTGACTCCCCAACCTCCCACCCCGGAGATGTTAGGGACAGTAAGCGTGATTGTGCCGACGTTAAACGAAGTGGCCAGGATTGACGGTTGTTTACAGGGATTGAGTCAACAGAGTTACGAAGTGCGAGAAATTCTGATTGTCGATAGCAATTCCCAAGATGGTACGCGGGAAAAAGTCAAAGAGATAGCGGCAAAAGACCCCCGCTTTCGCTTGAAAACCGATTATGCTTTGCCTCCCGATTGGGTAGGTCGTCCCTGGGCGTTACACAATGGTTTTTTGTTTAGTTCTCCTAAAAGTGACTGGATTTTGGGCATTGATGCCGATACCCAACCCCAAGCAAATTTAGTGGCTAGTTTAGTCAAAGCTGCGATCGCAGAAGGTTACGATTTAGTTTCCCTGTCGCCGCAATTTATCCTCTCCTATCCGGGAGAATGGTGGTTACAGCCAGCTTTATTGATGACTTTGCTCTATCGCTTTGATGCGGCCGGAGTGCGCGGGCAAGATCCCCAACGAGTCATGGCCAATGGTCAATGTTTTCTCTGCCGGCGGTCAGTTTTAGCGGCTTTAGACGGTTATAGCGGGGCAAAAGGTTCTTTTTGCGATGATGTCACCCTGGCCCGTCTAGCGGCAACGAAAGGCTATCGGGTGGGATTTCTCGATGGGGCGAAGTTGATTCGCGTGCGGATGTACGAAGGACTCAAGGAAACTTGGCGCGAATGGGGCAGATCTCTTGACCTCAAAGATGCCTCCTATCAGGGGCAATTATGGGGCGATTTAGCTTTATTAGCTCTTACTCAGGGATTACCGATAATTATCACCCCTTTACTGCTCACAGCTTTGATTTTTGGCTACAATTTCCTGAGTTTAAAAATTGTCTTGACTTTAAACCTGCTGCTGTTATTGATTCGTTTTGCCCTTTTATTGGCTGTCTCTCCTAGTTACTATCGGGGCGAAAAAGTCAATCTATCTTCGGGATTATTTTGGCTATCTCCCCTCGCGGATCCGCTGGCAGTTATCCGCATTTTTATCTCTGCTTTTACCCGTCCCCAAAGTTGGCGCGGTCGAGTGTATTAAAAATATGGCTCTCTTAGGTTTGGTGGGTAAAATGGATTCTAAGATACAGTCCTGCTGGCGAGGGAGTGGAAGGAACCACAAAGACACAGAGGACACAAAGATCGATCATATTGTAAGTTAAACTGATCACACAGAACCTAGAAGAGCCGATAAATTAGGCTTTTAGTCATCACCTAAAATCATGGCTTCGACTTCCTGTTTAGCTTTTTCTAGGTCGTCTTTGGCTTGTTGTTGGAGTTGTTTGGCTTGATTACGAATTGCCGTGATATGCTCACTAATTTCGATTTGTTTTTCAAGAGGAGGGATAGGGACAAGGATATGCTGTATATCTTTGGGGTAGATATGCGATGTCTGACCCGTTTTTTCTCGATTTAGCAAGTCTTTATACAATTTAGTTTTCAACAAAGAAAAAAGATACATTGAATGACATCTATTGGGATCGACTCTCACGCAAATTAATTCACCAACAAATGAGGTGCTGTCTATGGGTTTACTATCAAGATATTTTATAGAGCGGCCTACATAATGAGCTTGATGGGCTGCGGATAAAATAAAAATATCAAATTTTTTAGCTTGTAAGTTTTTCTGGGATTTTGTAAAATCTACTTTATCTAGTGCAATAAAATCACCGTTATAACTACCTGCTTTGATGATAGGATATAGCGTTGTTTCCTCAGCGTATTCTGAACTTGCTGGAGTATGACCATTTTTTATTAAAGTTGTCACTTCTCTCATTTTTTCTACATTAAAGGAACTTGACAAAATCACATTCTCAAGATTTTTAAAATAACGTTGAAAATAATCTGGATCAAACCTATCGCCTGATACCTCGCTTAAGTTACGGATAAAAATTCGGTTTTGAATAGTGTTTTCTTCGGGTTCGGGTAACTCAATCCCCAACTCCCCTAACAGATAATCATCAATACTATCTAGTAATCGCTGTGCTTCCAGTTCTTTTTGTTTTTTTGAAAGATAACTTTTATCAAGAAAATCAACTATTTCTAATTGTTTTTTAATAGATGGTAAAAATATGTGAATCTCTGATATTTCTTCATTATTTAAGTTATTTTGAGCAGTTCCTTTACCAATAAATTCAATTTGAACTCTTGTTATATTTAAATCAAACATATAACAAAAATATTTCTTATTTATAACTGACCAATCTAATTTTAGTGTCACCAATGCTGAATTTAAGTTGGCTTCAGAAATATGATCGGGAATTATTGAAACTGTTCCAAGGTTTTCTTTTGTTCCACTAATTGCAAAAACTACATCTCCAGCAGTAACTTGCGATCTTTTAAGAGTATTTTCATGGACATATCTAGTTATGTATTTAACATCTTCTAAATTTATAGTATGCTCTTTAAGATTGTTTACACGAAGAAAATAGACCCCATTTTGATAATCATCTGTATAAAAACCATCACGGGGTCCATCTCCTCGATTCCAAGATAATATTAATCTTCCAATCCTATTAAATAATGGATTATTTATTAACTTTTTCCTTATCGACAAAAAATCTGGCCTGTGGTAATAAGGATCAATTCTAGCAATAAGATTGAAAAAATTGACGAAAAATACCTTATTCTTATCCACATCAAGACTTAAAAAAAAACCATCCTTACCTGACTCTATCGACTCAATAAACCGCGCAAGCTCCCGACCAATAAAATCTAACTCATTATTATTAGTTGATTTACCCGTTGCATCATAACCAATATCTTCAGCAATTGCCATAAAAATCGGATAATCTTCGATTACCTTTTGCTTTTCCTCCCCATACTTATCACTCAAAGACTCCTTTAACGCCTCAATTTGGTCATTATATTCCGCCGTGACCGACTTTTTCCACTCCTTATAAAGCTCCGAATCCGTCAACGCTTTACCAGACAAATTTTGAGCATTATCAAAACCTCGTAACTCCTTTAAATGCCGCTTCTTATTATTTTCAATCTTATCCAATAACTTTAAATAATCATTGCCTTGCTTAATTTGATCCTGTAAAGTCAGTTTAGCCTGTTGAATACTTTCCGTTACTGCTTGCGAATGCTTCTTCAAAAATAAAACCGAACTTTTAACCCCCGCTCCCGTTGCCGAAAAAGCCGTCTGAGGCATCGAAACCACCGCCACAATGCGATATTTTTCCTCGATTCCCTCCCTGACATACTGCAAACTTGAATTAGTCAAAATACCATCAGGAACCACCATCGCTAAATAGCCACCTTCCTTTAAAAAACGATGACATTGCTCAAGAAATAAAACTTCTGTACTTTGGCTATCCCGCTCCGTTGTTCTACTTTTAGGATTTAACCAATCTACCGCCTTCATCGCAAAGCTATATTGGGATATATAAGCCTGTTCCGTTTGTTTAATAACCGAACCAAAAGGCGGATTAGTAATAACAAAATCAAAGCGATTATATGTAAAGCCTTTATTTTCTGTCCGTTTAATTAAATCTTCACTATCGCGTAAACCATCCGCCGCAATTACATTGGTATGACCATCATCATGGATAATCATATTCATTTTGGCAACCCGGGCAATCTGTTCATTAATTTCAATGCCAAACAAATTACTCTGAGCAAAATTATGCCAATGCTGATAATGTTTGTTATATTCTTTCGGATCCGTTTTATAATTGGGATAGTATTCATTGGCCTCCCTACGAACCTTCTCTAACGCATGAAGCAGAAAACCACCGCTTCCACAAGATGTGTCTAAAACTAAAGAATTGTGCTGGATGGGTAGCACATCCACAATAAACTTAACAATTGGTCGAGGTGTAAAATACTGCCCAAAATCTCCGCGAAAAAATGACCCCATAAACGTCTCAAAAGCGCGACCCTTACTATCTAAGTCTGTTTCGCCTAAATTAATACTTTCTAAATAACCCACCACCGTCCGCAACTTCTCTGGACTTAAGCGAATATCATCTTTAAAAACTTCTGCATCTGCTCGACGGCCTTCTTCATATAAAGCCTTAATGCGCTCACTTAATTGCTTATTTTCCCGTTGTTTTCTTTCCTCCTCTTTTTCATTAGCTTTAGGTGCAACACTAAAGATCTGAAAATCGTAGGGTTCCCCTACCTTGCGAGCTTTCTTTTCATCCCAAATTTTACAAAAAATTAGCTTATCTAACTCGTCAAAAGCTTCCGAGGGATTCAACTCTCCCCCTCCCCATAAGGATTGATGAGCCTGCTTAAAACGACGGGTTAACTCATCCTCTGTAACTACTGTTAACTCAAATAACTTTTGTCCATTAGAAATACCACCACCTTTAGCATATTTAAAACGCGCTAATGTTTCCACTCCCGATTGTGGAATATCCGTGATAGTAATTCTTTCCTTTGGCTTTTCTGTTGGTACTTGATAATATTCATCTTTAATACCGGAAGTTATCCAAACATATTGGGAGCATCTCACCTTTGCAATAAGTAGAAATGCTTAATGAGATCAATAAAAAAGTTAAAAAAGGCAACCATTTAGATAAGCACAGCGATGACGAAGGACTTGCGGTACATTACAAGATTGCCAACTTGCACCAGTAAT
>NZ_JBHFLL010000215.1:0-32522 GCF_041928595.1 Microcystis sp. BLCC-F209 | reverse complement strand
AAAGCCACTCTTAATCGTGTCTTGGAACGAAATAGAGGCTTTTAAAGACTGCGTACATGGAGAATTAAAACAAGAATTACCCTCGAAAAGCCTATTTTTCCACTAAGTATTTATGCTCATTGCAAAGGTGAGATGCTCCCGCTACAAAGGTACATTGTCTCTATTTTAGATAATCATATAGTACAATAAAACTACTTTATGATCTAAATTAAGCTAGAAATCTCTATCTCGTGATGATAAGATAAACTGATGGGCGAGAAACTGACAGGCGTTAATCCCAAGATAATCCAATGGGCAAGAGAAAGGGCGAGATATTCTCTTGAGTCTGTGGCGGTCAAGTTTAAAAAAGATGTTTCTCTTATCGAGAAATGGGAGTCAGGAGAGGACTTTCCTACCTATAGTCAATTGGAAAAGTT
Organism: Microcystis sp. BLCC-F209; assembly: GCF_041928595.1. Lineage (NCBI taxonomy): Bacteria > Bacillati > Cyanobacteriota > Cyanophyceae > Chroococcales > Microcystaceae > Microcystis > Microcystis sp. BLCC-F209. The sequence continues at coordinate 32,106 of NZ_JBHFLL010000215.1, read as the reverse complement.
AGCAGAAATATATAAACGTCCTCTCGCTTTATTCTTTTTCCCAGAACCTCCCCTAGAAGCGGAGGAAAAACAAGAATTTAGAACTTTGCCAGACTTTGAAATCGAAAACCTGGCCGCCGATACTATCTATGCTTTAAGACAAGCAAAAGCGATGCAATTGTCGCTACAGGAAATTAATAATGGTATTAATCCTAGTACCAAGAAAATCTTTCAGGATATTGCGGTTAGCTCTAGTGATGATTTAAGGATATTAGCCGAACAGATCAGAAATTATTTAAACGTTACTCTAGAAGAACAACTGACCTGGAATGATCAGGAAACTGCCTTAAAAAAATGGCGGAGTGCCGTGGAAGAAGCCGGTATTTTTATTTTTAAGCGTTCTTTTAAGCAGCGAGAAATTTCGGGATTTTGCTTGATAGATATTGAATTTCCGATCATATATCTTAATAATAGCACGGAAAAATCTAGACAAATATTTACCATTTTTCATGAATTAGCACATATTCTTTTGCAGACTAATGGAATTACTAAGTCTGACGATAGATATATTAATAGTTTGCAAGGAGAAAATAAATATATCGAGATATTTTGTAATAAATTTGCTGCAGAGTTTTTGCTTCCTAATCATGTCTTTTCTGAGATAATCAGAGAAACAATAGTTAACGATAAAATTATCTCGAAAATTTCCAGTGATTATAAGGTTAGTCGAGAAGTAGTTTTACGAAAACTATTAGATAATAAATTTATTTCTCAGAAAGAATATAGTCTTAAAGTAAGCGAGTGGTACAGTGAGCAGGTGGGAAAAAGTCAGGACAAAAATGAAAAATCTGGCGGTAATCCCTATGCTAATCAGGCGACATATTTGGGAGAAAATTACCTAAAACTGGTATTCAATAAATACTATCAAGGCCAATACGATATCGAGCGTGTTGCTGATTATCTAAACATTAAAAAAGTTGCTACGGTGGAAAAACTTGAACAATATTTATTAGACAAAGGACTGTTTTGATGGTTTACATTTTTGACACAAGTAGTTTTAAGGTCTTAGGAAACTATTTTCCCAAAAGTTTTCCTACCGTTTGGCAAAAAATCGATTTGCTTGTGTCAGAAGGTAAACTACAATCAGTACGCGAAGTGCTTAAAGAAGTAGAATATGGCAATAATAAACAATTTGTTTTAGATTGGATAGACTTCAATAAACAAATATTTTTACCACCCACTGCTCAGGAAACTTTATTTATTCCTGAAATTTTTTCTATAAGAAACTTTAAGGATTTAGTGAGTGAAAAAGCAAGATTACAAGGAAAGCCAGTGGCTGACCCATTTATTATTGCCTGTGCCAAGATAAAAGACGGTTGCGTAATTACCGAAGAAGCCTTGAAGCCTAATGCTCCCAAAATCCCCACAGTCTGTCAACACTTTTCTATCGATTGTACCAATGTTCAGGGTTTAATGGAGCGGGAAGGTTGGCAATTTTAAAACTAAAATTAATGGATAAATTGCCAATAAATTTATATGTTGAAAAGGCTTTTTCTGGAAAACTAATAACCATGTTCAGCCAGAAATTCTAGGCTAATCTCGCTAGGAGGGTGATAAGAGCGCATTCCTAGCAATTTTTCCACATATTTGCCTAAAATATCCCCTTCTAGATTCACCCAATCGCCTAATTTTAAATGGGAAAGATTGGTTTCGGCGTAGGTGTGGGGGATGACAGCCACTTTAAACCAGCTGCCGGAGGCATCACAATCGGCCACGGTTAAACTAATGCCATTAACAGCTATACTGCCCTTACCGACGATATAACGAGCTATGTAGTTATTCCACTGCTCTTCTAGGGAACTAGGGGCAGCAAAGGTCATTTCCCACGAATTAGCCACGATTATCGATTCGACTAAACAGCCAATTCCGTCCACATGACCGGTGACAAAATGACCGCCGATTTTACTACCCACCCGCAAAGAGGTTTCTAGGTTAACGTTGGTTTCTGTTTTAATCCTTCGTCCCAAAGTAGTGCGCTGTAGGGTTTCTGGGGAAGCGGTGGCCACAAAACCCTCTGGGAGAATTTCCTCAACTGTCAAACAAACTCCATCCACAGCCACACTATCACCAATCATTAAATCTTGGAGAATTGTATCAGAAGATACAGACAAATATAGTCTATCAGTATCCACGACCCGAATTTTTCCCAAGGCTTGAATTAATCCTGTAAACATCGGCTTTTTTCTCGACTATAAATCCTTATGAGTGAAAGATTGGGCATTTTCCCCAGAATAATCGGCGACAATATGACCATCTCCCACTAATTGATATTTGTAGGTCACTAATCCCTCTAATCCCACCGGACCACGGGGGGGCATTTTTTGGGTACTGATACCCACTTCGGCCCCAAAACCGTAACGGAAACCATCGGCAAATCGGGTGGAACAATTATGAAAAACTCCGGCGGCATCGACTCGATCGCTAAAGGTTTTGGCCGTGTTAAAATTTTCGCTGACAATGGCTTCCGTGTGTCGAGAACCGTAATAATTAATATGTTCGATTGCCGATTCTAGACTATCAACAATTTTAATTGACAGAATTAAATCACTATATTCGGTTTGCCAGTCTTCTTCTGTGGCCGATGGTACGTTAATAATCTGACGAGTTGCTTCATCTCCCAATAATTTAACCTTTTTTTCCTCTAATGCTCGGGCCACTGCGGGTAAAAATTGTCTAGCGATGTCTTGATGAACCAATAAAGTTTCAATGGTATTACAAGCGGCAGGATATTGGGTTTTACCATCAACGGTAATCCTAATTGCTTTGCTTAAATCGGCTTCTTTATCGATGTAGAGATGACAGATACCATCGGCATGACCGAGGACGGGAATACGGGTATTATTTTGGATATAACGCACAAATTCGTTAGAACCTCTAGGAATTATTAAATCGATGTATTGATCAAGTTTTAATAGTTCCTGAATTTCCTCTCGTGTTGTTAATAATCTTACCGCCGCTGGATTAACTTTAGTTTCACTCAAGGCCTGATGAATAATTTTTACTAAAGCTTGACAAGAACGGAGCGCCTCTTTCCCCCCTTTTAAAATAACGCCATCACCAGATTTTATCGCTAAACTGGTAATTTGAATTAAAGCATCGGGACGAGCTTCAAAAATAACCCCTAAAACCCCTAAAGGACAGGTTATTCTCCGCAGAATTAAACCTTGATCTAATTCCCGATTAATTTGCATCGTAGCTAAAGGATCTGCTAATTTAGCCACATCTCGCACCCCGGCAATAGCGGCTTTTAATTTGCCAGAACTTAACTCTAATCGCGCACATAAAGCTGGGGATAATTCCATCGCCTTAGCTGTTTGAACATCGGCGATATTAGCTTCTAGTATCTTATCGGCATTGGCAGTCAAAGCCTCAGCAATAGCCTCTAAAGCTTCATTCCTTTCTTCGTTAGTCAGGATAGCCAGTTGACGACTCGCTTGACGGGTTTCTCTGGCGATTTCGGGGAGGGATAGAGAAGTTGTAACCATAGAAAATTAAAAGTAATAACCGCTATCTTGTTTATTTTATCTTATTTTTGAGAAAGCTTCAGGGTCATTAGACCTCATTGTAAAAATCAAAAATTGTTGTTAGGGTTAGGAGTCAGTAGTCAGGAGAATTAAGAATGAATAATAGTCAATTAAATGGTCTATTTACAGATTTGGCTCTCTTGAGTTTGGTGGGTAAAATGTACTCTAAGATACAGTCCTGCCAGCGAGCGACTAGAACGAACCACAAAGACACAAAGGACACAAAGGACACAAAGGACACAAAGGACACAAAGATCGATCCTATATAAGTTAAACTTATCACACAAAGAATAAGAAAACCCTGATTTTAGGCAATTTAATCTTTATTTTCGAGGTTTATTGAAGGTTATCAACTCTTGTCATGATCATCATAAATCTAGTTAACTAGAAAAAATAGCCGAAATTAGTGATTTTTCTATCCTATATCTGTAGAGACATTATAGTTAACATCCCTACAGGATATAGACTATCTAGACCGGATTGGCAATCAGACAGTTAGATACTTCTTGACGCGCCCAATCATCGGCGGCTAAAATGTCATCTAGGCTAGGGGTAGAACTGTTATGAATTGCAAAGCGATCGCACACTTTTTCAATCACCCGGGGAATATCTAAGAAGCTAATCTTTTCTTCTAAAAATAATGCTACCGCTTGTTCATTGGCCGCGTTTAATACTGCTGGCATTGCCCCACCTGCGCGGCCGGCCGCATAAGCTAATCCCATACAGGGATATTTTTGATGATCGGGTTCTTTGAAGGTTAAACTGCCGGCTTTAACTAAATTTAAAGGTTCCCAATCGGTATAAATTCTTTCAGGCCAAGACAAGGCATATAACAGGGGTAAACGCATATCGGGCCAGCCTAATTGGGCTAAAACCGAGGTATCCTGTAACTCAATTAAAGAGTGAATAATACTTTGGGGATGAATGACAATATCGATCGCATTATAATCGACACCAAATAAATAATGAGCTTCGATAACTTCTAGACCTTTATTCATTAAAGTAGCCGAATCGATGGTGATTTTTCTGCCCATCGACCAGTTAGGATGTTTCAGGGCATCAGCTACGGTTACTTGTGACAATTTTTCCACGGGTAAATCCCGAAAAGCACCCCCAGAAGCGGTGAGAATAATCTTTTTTAATCCCCCGGTGGGAACTCCCTGTAAACATTGAAAAATAGCTGAATGTTCCGAGTCAGCAGGTAATAATTTAACTCGGTGTTTTTCCACTAAAGGCAGCACCACTGGACCGCCAGCAATCAGGGTTTCTTTATTAGCGAGGGCAATATCTTTACCAGCAGTAATAGCGGCAATTGTCGGCAGCAATCCCGCACAACCGACAATTCCCGTGACGACGCTTTCGGAATCGCCATAACGGGCCACTTCGATTACTCCTTCCTTTCCTGCTAGGATAATCGGGGTATAGTCAAGGTCGGAAATTAGGCTTTTTAGGTCTTCTAGTTGACTTTCGTTATTAATCGCCACGATTTGCGGGCGAAATTGCCGAATTTGCTCCGATAGTAGTTGAATATTATTACCCGTGGCTAATCCCACCACTTGAAACTTATCGGGATGATCGGTGACAATATCGAGAGTTTGAGTTCCGATCGAGCCTGTAGAGCCTAAAATCGAGATTTTTTTCATAGAAACTTACTATAATTTGGCTATTAGCTTTTAATATACGTTCTCTGGGGTCTCTCCGGCACATCGGCGTAAATATTAAATATTTGTTAAAAAAGTTGCTATTTTAACTTTTTTATGCTGCGACTTAGAAAGGGTCAGCGATAGAGATGGTGAGAGAATCGAATAGAAAGGCTAATGGATTAGGCTGTCTAGCGGGGGGTCTGGTTTTTTGCCTCTTATTTCCCCTGTGTGTTTACGTTTTTGGTTGGTTATCCTTCGCTCTTGGCCCGATGGGTTGCGCTTTCCCCAGTCAATGTTCGGCAGCAGCAACATTAATGAAAGGGATTCGGCTCTTCTGCTTTTTGTGTGCAAGGAAGAAGAATAGGGATAATTTGGGTGCATTTCAATTTGGTTGAAATATCTATAGGACATTTTGGGCGCCCGCAGTTCGATAAACTCACTGACCACGTTGCGCCCCTACTATTGGCGCAATAATATTATTGTAGGGGCGAATTGCATTCGCCCTCTTTGAATAACTTCTGCTGCTCACCTATAGGTGAGGGAAAGTCACAAATAGCAGAAAAAATAACCGAACTTAAACTTAAGTTCGGCTATTTTTATCATCTATTTAACCACTAAATAAAACTAACTTTCTGTCGGGGCTGCCGTGGTGGGAGGCAACTTAATATTAGTAGCTAATCCCAGAATTTGCAGCAGACGAATGGTCATCCAAGTCAGGTCAACTTCCCACCATTTTAGACCATGACGGGCAGAATACTGATAGGCATGGTGATTATTGTGCCAACCTTCACCGAAAGTTAAGAGGGCAACCCACCAACAATTTTTAGAATTATCGTGGGATTCATGGCTAACATAACCAAATTTGTGAGTGGCGCTGTTGACAAACCAAGTGGAGTGGAAAACTAAGACCAAGCGAACAAAAATTCCCCAAATTACAAACGGCCAACCACCCATAGCATAGAGAATTAAGCCTAAAACAATTTGGATAGGAACAAAATAATTTTGACAGAATTTATAGAAAGGATCGTCGGCGATATCTTGGGTAAAACGGGCAATTTCTTCGTCGGCAGGAATTTCGTGAAGCATCCAACCCATGTGACTCCACCAAAAACCTTTATTAGAATCGTGGGGATCGGGAGCAGTATCAGAATATTTATGATGAAGACGATGTAAACCTATCCATGCGATCGCACCCCCCTGACAAGCGAGGGTTCCGCACAAAACCAGAAAGTATTCTAACCATTTGGGAGTCTTAAAACTCCGATGGGAAACCAAACGATGGAAACCGAGGGTAATTCCTAAACCCCCAGTAATCCAATAAAGAATCAATGTCACTCCCACAGCGCCCCAGCTAAAATTGCCAGGCAAGAAGGCTAAAAGAGCCACTAAGTGGATAAAAGCCATGTAGATGAGAGTCACCCAGTCGATGGGAAGTTTTTCGGAAGTCGCAACAGTCATTGAATAACCCAAAGGGAAACAACAGGAGACAGAGCATCATTGTCTTATCTGTCTCGATTTGACACAGGGGAAACTTTGACGCTTAATAAATAGTAACAAATATCACAGTCTATTGTTTGATGGATATCCCCCCTCTACTCGACGGGGCAGCAAAGGCCTTACTCCCCATCTTTTCGGAAATTGACGCACAGGTCAAGGAAAATCTCGCTAAAATCCTATTGGGAAAGTATGGCGAAGCGATTGATTTCCCTAGGTGAGGGTTTTTATCGGCAATGCTATCGGACGGGAAAGCCCCAGTCAATACAGCCTAATCTCTTCTAGAAACAGTAAATAAGGTAATTTATAGACAAAAAAAGACAAATAAGTCCAAAATATCTGTTTTATTCGATCACAACTATATATTTAGCCAGATTACATCGAAATCAATGACTGTTTACTTACCTAAACAAATAGTTCAGACTAATCATCCTCACCCCGTGGCGATCAGCGAAATTGTCTCGATAGCGATCGAAGCCCTCTGGAGTAATAAACTGCGGACTTTGTTAACCATGTTAGGGGTGATTATTGGCATTGCCTCCGTGATTGCTCTCACCTCCGTAGGCCAAGGAGTACAAAAAGCCACCGAACAAAAAATTCAATCTCTAGGTACTAATGTTTTACAAATTTTACCCGGAGAAGCCAGAACCGGGGGGATTAGTCTCGGCCGCGGTTCCAGTAGCACCTTAATCTGGGAAGATGCCAAAGTTATTCAAAATCAAGTTCCTGGTGTACAGGTGGTCTCCGCCTATCTGCAGCGTCCAGCACCCGTGGTGGCGGGCGAGGTCAATCATGCCACTAATGTGGTGGGCATCGATCTTAACTACATGAAAGCGAGAAATACAGAACTCAGCCAAGGTCGATTTTTTACCGAGGAAGAAATGGCACAGGCGACACCAGTGGCGATTTTAGGCTCGACTCTGTTAACAGAACTCTTTGGCGATGATACTAATCCTATCGGCAAAAAGCTTTGGATTGAAAGAAAAAATAGTTACGAAATTATTGGGGTATTTGAGCCAAAAGGTGCAGAAGGTTCGATTGATCGCGACGATCAGGTCTTTATTCCTCTGAGCAATATGTCTTCTCGTCTGGTGGGCAATAATTCTTTAAGTGGTAAGGCCGTTAACGGCATTTATGTCAAAGTTGACCAGCAAGATCAGATGAAAAATGCCGAGTATCAAATTACTAATCTTTTGCGTCAGCGCCACAATCTCGCCGCTGCTCAAGCCGATGATTTTAGCATTAGAAACCAAACAGATGTGGTCAAAACCTTGACCACGGTAGTGGGTTTGTTTACAGTGATGCTGGTGGCGATCGCTGGCATTTCCCTAGTAGTCGGTGGTATTGGCATCGCTAATATCATGTTAGTTTCCGTGGTGGAACGCACCAGGGAAATCGGGATTCGCAAAGCTGTGGGGGCCACCCGTTCGGCCATCCTCCAGCAGTTTTTAGCGGAATCGGTGATGATTTCCCTGACTGGCGGCGGCATCGGTGTGTTATTGGGCATTTTAGTAGCGTTCTGTAGCGCCCAGATTTTCCGATTTCCCTTTGTCTTGTCAGGTTGGTCGATAATCAGTGGATTTGGTTTATCTTTTATCGTTGGTTTGTCAGCAGGAGTAATTCCCGCCCGTTCTGCCGCTCATTTAGACCCGATTACCGCTTTACGACGGGATTGAGGCTAGTACATCCTAAAAAACGATTAAGCCATCTTGAAGGCGGATCACCCGTCTGGTTTGGGCAGCTACATCAGGATCGTGGGTGACAATCACAATCGTGATCCCCTGTTGATTGAGTTCGGTTAGTAAATCCATCAGTTCTTGGGAAGTTTGTGTATCTAAGGCCCCCGTCGGCTCATCGGCCAACACCAGAGCCGGTTGATTAACTAGGGCCCGGGCGATGGCGACTCGCTGTTGTTGTCCCCCGGAAAGTTGGCTAGGCCGATTGTGGAGATAATTAGCCAATCCAACTCTAGCTAAAGCTTGCATCGCTCTTTGACGACGCTTTGGCTTGGGAACATTGGCATAGACCATCGGCAACATGACATTTTCTAGGGCAGTGGAGCGGGACAATAAATTAAATTGTTGGAAGACAAAGCCAATCCTCTGATTGCGAATATAAGCCAGTTGGTTATCGTCCAAGTTCTTTAAGTTTCTGCCTTCTAAAATATATTGTCCCCCCGTCGGGCGATCGAGGCAGCCGATAATATTCATCAGGGTTGATTTCCCGGAACCCGAAGCTCCCATAATGGATACGTATTCCCCTGACCGAATTTCCAGATCTATGCCCCGAAGAACAGGTATTTTCACTTCCCCTAGAGAGTAAATTTTTGTAATTGTCTGCAAGAAAATCATCGTTTTTACCAGGGGTGATTTAATACCCACATTCCGCAGGTTAACAAACAAAAAAAAATCATTAAACCTGAAAGCCTTTCTGTGCAAGGGCTTTGTCTAATTTAGTTCACTTGAATTAATCTGTTTATTGATATTGATAATGAATCCTCCTTATTGAGAATTTGTTGAGCAAGGCTTGTACGATATTGCTTTGCGAAAATTATCCCTCTTTTGTCAGTTTAGGAAATTTCCAGGAAATTAGGCCGTTTCAGCCAAAGATAAATCAAGGTTTGACAAAAGAGGGGGGAGCATCTCACCTTTGTAACCCCTAAATCAGGTTTTATGTCAAGCTATTTTGAAAGCCTTGCTAGAAAACAGTTTTAGGGATAAGTATAATTAGTCACTTGCATAAATAAGATACTCCCAAAGAGGGATATTTATGAAGTGGAATCTGAACTGCGGAATCTTGGATATAATCCAATTATGTACTAAAAACAGGAAATTCATGACAAATATTCACTCGATCATCGGTATATTCCCCTCCAATGAAGAAGCAAACATAGTTGTATTGGAGTTACAAAAAAAAGGCTTCGATATCAAAAAACTTTCATTGCTAAAAACCATTATACCCCCAAACATAGAGGGTGCAGACTTCCACCCACCTCACCCGGCAGGAATTCAACCCCCTCACCCAGAGGGGATGCAGCTTCCTTACCACCCAATGGGCATTCAACCCCCTCATCTGGAAGGAGTTCAACCTCCTGTCTCAGAAAGAGTTGAACCCCTTCATCCGGAAGGGGTTCAACCCCCCTGTCCTCATTTCTTGCCCGGAAGATTACCATCTTCAGCAGTTGGCTTGGCCTTAGTAGGAGCAGAAGCAGCTGGAATACTATTTATTCCAGGTCCTGGACCTGTTTTGATTGCCGGACCGATTGCGAGAACACTGGTAAGTTATGTGGAAAAAATGATTACTGATGGCCTTGATCCGGCCGCAATCTCAGCAACTGGGGGACTAACAGAGGGATTGGGCATTCCCAAGCATAAAGCACTGCAATACGAGGCTGAAATCAGAGCAGGCAAATATGTTTTACTGATATCGGGGAGCGAGGAAGATGTCAGTCAAGCTAAAAATAGCAGTGGGAGCATCTCACCTTTGTAACCCCTAAATCAGGTTTTATGTCAAGCTATTTTGAAAGCCTTGCTAGAAAGCAGTTTTAGGGATAAGTATAATTACTCACTTGCATAAATGAGATGATCCCAATAGCAGAATAGCAGTCTTACTTCGCCTAAAGGGAGCATACCATTTTCGTAAAATTATTACCAATAGTAAGGCAATAGAAAGGGTTTCAGTTCCCCTGAGAATGGCTAACGTGCCAAATTGGGATGCTCCCCGCCTAAAAGATAAATTTTTGTAATCGTCTGCCAGAAAATCATCGTTTTTACCACGGGTGATGCGGGATAATTTTGCCCTAAAAATTAGGTTAAGCAATGGAATGTCAAAAATGGCACTATGTTAACAAATATAAAGTAAATTTTTTCAGTGCTGGTTGACTATCAACTGCTATTTTTATCGGTAAGTTCCAACTATGTCCACATTTAAAGATGAATGTATCCAATTTTGTCCACTTTCCGAGAGTTATCTCAACTAGGTACTTGATTAAAACTCTTTAGCTCAAGAGAGGCAATTATTAAGAAATAAACAAGATCTGGAATCACTTTAAAATAGTGAGAATAGAATAAAAGAACTAAACAGTAAATATAAGGAGAAATCAATCAATGTTAACACCAAGACATCCTCACCCCCCCGCTGCCCCGCAAAGCCCTCCTCCTAGTGTGCCTCAAGGTCATCCTCACCCGGCGCATCAAGGGTTTCCACCGGGTGGACCCCAGAACAATCCTCCGGGGACACCGCAGCCCTTTGCACCGACTGGAGCAGCCCCGGCTAATCTACCGCGTCTAACAGAACAAGATCAAGAACTCTTAAAACAATTACTCGGTAATGATGAACAGGCTCAAGCTTTAGGGGGGATGTTACAAAACTCACCGCCAGAAATTGCCGCTTTGGGTTATTTAATCTTACGAGTATTTGAACGGAGTCAGCCCTAGTTGGTCTGGTTCTTCGGTTGCTTGTCTGCTTACCAAAGAGCAGAAATGTAATAGTTGCCGAAGAACTTGTATACCGTTTTTTTGAGATACAACAATTTTGGCAATTCCTAATTTTTCCCTGATCACATAGTTATTTCCCTCTATAAGCCCTGGGAATTTACCTTGAGCACCTCTCAAAAAAACATTTTTAGATTCCATCCTACTCGGTCAATCCCTATCTACACAACCCCAGAGACTTAAGAGAGCGTTATCTTGATTTTCCCCGCCAGCTTAGGTCAGGATTCTGCCAGAGAAAATATAGTCAAACGAGGATAAAAATTTACTATGAACTCAGAACCAGAAATCAATACTCCTCAAAACGTTCCAGCACCAACACCATTTCCTAATCAGTCGGGAATGATGCCCTCCTTGCCGCCCACAGATGCCGGCCGGGGAGCGCCCCATAATCAAGGTGGAGTCAGTCCCTTCATGCCACCCCCCTTACAGGGAGATAACGAACCACCGCCCCATCCCCCCGACGGTACACCCTTGCCGAATGTCTGGATTTATGAAGGAGAAGCCTATGATCTCACGGAATTTATTGCCAAGCATCCGGGGGGACAATTTTTTATTGGACGTACCAAGAACAGAGATATAACCACGATTGTCAATATCTTTCATCCCAATCCTGAAAGAGTCAAAAAAGTCCTGCAAAAATATTCCCTTGGACAACAGGGAAGACCAGAGCATATTCATCCTAAATACAACGCTCCTGCCTTCTTATTTAAAGAGCATTTCAACGGTTGGCGGGATACCCCTCGCTATGATTTCCGCAACCCAGAACAATTGCTAAATAAGATTAAAGCCAGAGTTTACTCTCCAGAATTTAAACAGAAAGTGGAACGCATGGATTTTCTGTTTAATGTTATCAGTATCTGTCTTTTTCTTCTCTATTTTGTGGTGCAAGGGCTGTACTTAGAGGCCAGACAGTATATGCCGATTTACCTATTTGTGCCTCTCATCACTATGCTAAGAATTGCCCTAGCAGGGGTAGGTCACTACCTAATTCATCGGCCACAAGTGGGATTAAACAAGGTATTTGCCAATATTTTTGATATTAACTACGTTCCCCTCGCTTTAGTAGTAACAGACGGTCATACTTTACTGCATCATCCCTTTACCCAAACCGATGTTGATATCAAAAAGAATGTTTTCACCTTCATGTTAGAATTGCCTCGTTTTTATCGGGTTCCAGTTCATACATTCCATAAAATAGGCCATGTGGTTACGGGAATGTTTGTTCGCATTATCGAATTATGTATCCTCGCTTTTAAAGCAGGTGTTAAGGATATGTATGGCAGTTGGCAGCTGGGATTTCCACATTTTTTAGGTAGCTTTGGTATTCACTTATTACTATTAATCGAACTGGTTATCTTTTGTCTGTACGGTCAGTTTTGGGCTTGGTTAGCGCAGTTTTTCCTTACCCTCTGGATTAGCACTTTTATGATTGTGGCTAGTCATGATTTTGAAGCCGAAGAACCGCCAAGAGACCCTATGGCACCACCTCAATGGGAAACCCAAGATTGGGCGGTTATGCAGATTAAAAATTCCTACGATTTGACCATGGTAGGTAATAAATATATTGACTGTTTTCTCTCGGCAGGCCTGGCTCCCCACCGGGTGCATCACGTTCTTCCCCAACAAAAAAGTGGTTTTGCCAATATCATCAGTGAAGATATTGTCCGGGAAGAATCGGAAAAATTCGGAGTTGAATGGGCGGCACCTCAAAACTTCTTTTTTGATCGCCTACCAGCGCTAATTAAACACTATCTAGCCGTGCCATCCCGATTAGCCAAAGAGAAAGAGTTGGGCTTATTGAAAGAACATTTTCACCCGCAAGCCTTAGGAACAACCCTAGACTATATTGTCAAAGGTTGGGCTGGTATTGGTTCGATTTGATCCGACAAAAACCAGAAATTCGGGCGGCAAGTTTCGGGAAAATTATTGGGCATATTACGGATATAATCAAGACCCAGACTTTTCCCTAGCTTTCCAGGCAATTGGTTGACAGAAACCCTCCCTATAATACCTAAACTGGTTCTGATATTTGCCATGCAATCTCCTCAGTTTTTACCTGTTATTGAAAGTCTGGCCACTGGCACTCCTGGCAATCTTGTCCAACAAACGGATGCCGCTAAATTTTTAGCTAACCTCAAAGGTCTAGAGAAGAATCAACATCGTATCGAAAAAATCTACGAACATACCCGTATTGACACTAGGCATCTAGCGATTAATTTATTAACGGAAGAAACTGTTAGTTTTAGTCGAGAAAAGGGAACTATTGAACAACGAATGCAAATGTACGAAAAATATGGGCTTCCCCTAGCAGAAGATGTGACGAGAAGAGTGCTTTTAGCCGCATCGGAGCAACAGAAAAAGCATAATCCTTTGAGTACAGAAAAGATCGAAGATTCTATTGGTCTAATCGTATTCGTCACCAGTACAGGTTTTGTGGCTCCGGGTATAGATGCTCAATTAATTAAAAGTTTAGGACTTCGACGCAACATTGCTAGAGTGCCAGTTAATTTTATGGGTTGTGCAGCCGCAATGAATGGTTTACGAGTAGCCTGTGATCATGTAAAAGCCAACCCCGAACACAAAGCTTTAGTAATTTGTTTAGAATTAAGTTCTATTAATGCCGTTTTTCAAGATGATTTAAATGACATTATCATTCATAGTATTTTTGGTGATGGTTGTGCGGCAGTAGTAATCGGAGCCTACGAACCAGAACAAATACAAGGTCGAGGAAAATTTGTCATTCGGGATAATTTTAGTTATCTGGCTGAAAATACCGAAGACGGCATTACCTTAGGCATTAGAGACAATGGTATTACCTGTCTGCTGTCCCGTCAATTACCTGATTATATTGAGTCTGGTGTCGGTCGAATTATTACTAATTTTCTGAATAGTCATCAGATAACCAAGGAAGATATTGATTTATGGATGGTTCACCCCGGAGGGACAAAAATTATTGAAAAAGTGCAACTTTCCCTAGATTTAAATGATGAACAAGTGGCCGATAGTTGGGGAGTTCTCCGTCAATACGGCAACCTACTTAGTTGTGCGGTTTTATTTGTAATGGAACGCATGATCTTAAGATTAGAACAAGGATGTGAGACGCAAGCTCTTAAACAAAATAAGAGCGGAGTTACTCGTCAAAACGCCGCATCTTTGACAGGTTTGGCCTTCTCTTTTGCCCCAGGAGTCGGTATTGAAGGAATTCTCCTAGAGAAGATTTAACCCCACCCTTGAAAATCTATCACCGGACAGGAGGACAAACTTAATGGAATTTTTGAGATTTTTGCTGGCCATATCCTGGAAACATATCACTATTGCTATCGTAGCAGGTTTAGTTAGCGGTGTTGGCAACGCCCTTTTAATTTCTTTGATTAATCGAGAAGTCCATGAGGGTCATGCGGTCAATGCTCTACAATACTTTAGCATCTTGGCGATATTTATTATAGTGACCAGCATTATCTCACAATTTGTGCTGATTTTTCTCTCACAGAATGCTATCTATGAACTGCGAGTGAAATTGAGTAAAAATATTTTGTCCTCTCCTTTAGAACATCTAGAGAGACTGAAGGAAAATCGTCTTTTGGTTAGTTTTACCGATGATGTTCATACCCTAACTCATGCAGTGGCATCCGTGCCGAATATCTGTGTAGATTTTGCTACAGTTGTAGGCTGTTTCGTTTACTTTGCTTGGCTATCTAATGCCCTTTTCGTCTTAACGATAGCTTCTACTGTTAGTGCCATCTGGTTTGTGCAAACGATCCTGAATAAAGCCGAACGTTTATTTTTTAAGTCGAGGGAAGAAGAAGACACCCTATTTAAGGATTTTCAAGCCTTGATGAGCGGCATCAAAGAACTCAAGCTCAATCAGTCCAAAAGGCAGGCTTTTATGGAGAAGGAATTTCAGAGTAGTGCTGTACGGCTTCGGCAACTAAATACCAAAGCGATGAAAAGATTTGCGATCGCTAACGGGTTTGGACAACTATCTCAGTTTCTCAGTTTGGGATTTATTCTGTTCATTCTACCTTTGTTTTTAGACATTCCTTTAACCATGTTGGCCGCCTATGTTTTAATTGGTACTTTCATCGCCTTGCCAATGCAGAATATGCTCAATCGCATTCCTGAATTAGTCCGGGGAAATATTGCCCTGCGAAAAATTGAAAGGATGAAATTATCTCTCTCCAGTCTCTCGGAAGCAGATACCCTAGTTTTATCCATCAGTCCCTCCTGTCAACTACAATTTCAAGCTGTCACCTATCTCTATCACCCAGAATTACCACCTTTCCCCCCCGAAGGTTTCCCCGAAGGTCATCCACCTTTCCCCCCCGAAGGCCTTTCTCAAGGTTCTGCCAATGGTTTACCGCCACTGGCACCAGAATCCCCCTCCTCCGAGAGGAAACTAATTCCCTTTCCATCCCATCCCCCCTATTCTCAAAAAGGCAACCCACCACCACCGCCAAGGGCAGATGAAAAAGGGTTTCTGCTCGGACCAATTAGCTTTTCTTGGCAACCAGGGGAACTGATCTTTATTATTGGCGGCAATGGCAGCGGCAAGTCAACTTTAGCTAAACTAATTACAGGACTATACCCACCCCTATCGGGAGCAATTTATCTCAATGGTAAACGTATTACTCAAGATAATGTGGAGTGGTATCGTCAACATTTCTCGGCAATTTTCTATGATTTTTACTTATTCGATAGTTTTCTTGGTTGTGATCGCCCCAATCTCGATCAAGAGGTAGAAAATTATCTGATGCAACTGCAATTAGCCCATAAAGTTACGGTAAAAAATGGAGTTTTATCCACCACAGAACTATCTCAAGGACAAAGGAAACGACTGGCTTTATTAACAGCCTATTTAGAAGATCGTCCTATCTACCTGTTTGATGAATGGGCCGCCGACCAAGAACCCCGTTTTAGGGAACTATTCTATAAACAGATACTGCTACAACTGAAAGAAAGAGGAAAAATAGTTATTGTTATTAGCCATGATGAGCGCTATTTTCATCTGGCCGATCATATTATTAAGCTCGATTATGGTGCTGTGGAATCGGAACAGACTGTTCAACAATCAGGTTCTCTCTAAATTAACCCCCCAGTTTCTTACTCACTATGTCAGATAGTTCCTCCTTCCAAAAACTTAACAAACAGCCCGCAATTAGCTGGGCATTGGGATTACTAACTTTATTTTTAGCCATTGGTGGTATTGCTCTCGCCTATCGTCAGTTTGGGCAGCTCCCCCACCGGGCTAGTTCCCGTCCGCTGCCTGTAGCCGTGGAACGGACGGATCTAACCGTCGTCGTTTCCGCTAATGGCACTGTGGAACCGGAAAAAGTGGTTAATGTCAGTCCTAAAACAGCAGGAATTTTGAAGGAACTGCTAGTAGATGAGGGTTATACTGTCAAAAAAGGACAGATAATTGCTAAAATGGACGATTCTGATTGGCAGGGTCAATTATTAGAATCCCAGGGCAAACTAGCGGCAGCCCAAGCTAATCTCCGCAAGCTAATCGCCGGTAATCGTCCCCAAGAAATCGCTCAGGCCCAAGCGAAACTGGAAGAAATAGAAGCAAACCTACAAAAACTGATGGCTGGTAATCGTTATCAGGAAATTGCCCAAGAAAAAGCTCGTTTAGAAGGTTTAAAAGCCATTTTCAAAAAATCTGATGATGAATATCGTCGCAATCAGCTACTTTTCAACGAAGGAGCCATATCTCAACAGACTTTAAACGAAAAACTGGCAACCAGGGATAGCGCCCAGGCTGCCGTGATTGAATCCCAAGAAAAGCTATCTCTCCTTAAAGAAGGAACTCGCTCGGAAGAAATTGCTCAAGCAAAGGCGGAAGTGAGAAATCAACAACAGGTCTTAGACCTTCTCCAAGCAGGAACAAGACAGGAGGAAATCGATCAAGCACGGGCGGAGGTGACCACTGCTCAGGGTTCTCTACAAAATGTCAAAACTCAGATTGAGGATACCATCATTAAAGCACCCTTCGACGGTGTGGTTACTTTTGTCTACGCTGAACCGGGGGCCTTTGTCGCTCCTACTACGACCGGCAGTTCCGTATCTTCGGCCACTTCTTCCTCGATTTTATCCCTGGTTTCACAAAATGAAGTGGTCAGCAATGTAGCAGAAAAAAACATTGATAAGATACGGGTTGGGCAAAAGGTGACGATTACAGCCGATGCTTATCCAGATAAGGTATTTCATGGACGAGTCTCTCTGATTGCCACCCAAGCAACGGTAGAACAAAATGTCACCAGTTTTGAAGTGAAAGTGACCCTAGAAGAAAAGGCGGCCAGGGAATTAAAAGCGGGAATGAATGTTTCTACCGATTTCCAAGTCGGCCAACTGAAAAACGCTTTAACCGTACCCACTATTGCCGTTACCCGTCAGAACGAGCAAACCGGTGTTTTTGTTGGCGCACCTAACCAACCACCCCGATTTGTCCCCATTACCACTGGCGTTACTATCGGCAATCGTACCGAAGTTAAAAGCGGACTCGATGGCTCCGAACATATCTTAATTAATCCACCCTCGGACACCCGACCACGCCAAGGTTTTTCTTGGCAAAGTCTCTTTGGTGGTGGGGGTAATGAACCGGCTGCTGGTGGCCCTCCCCCCGGTGCCCCACCACAGGGAGCCTCACCCCCCTCAGGTGGGCCGCTCTAATCATCCCTATTGTCAACCTTGGCAACTGTTTTAAGCGCAAGGACTGGCGTTGTATGATCAGTAGGCGTGGTAAATGCAATACAGATCACAGTCTATTGTTTGATGGATATCCCCTCTCTACTCCACAGGGCAGAAAAGGCCCTACTCCCCATCTTTTCGGAAATTGACGCACAGGTCAAGGAAAATCTCCGTCAAGTCCTCGCTGCTTTCCGTGCAAACCGCGTCGGGGTGCATCATTTTGCTAGTGTTAGCGGTTATGGTCATGATGACTTGGGACGGGATACTTTAGATCAAGTGTTCGCCCAAGCCCTGGGGGCCGAAAAGGCAGCGGTGCGGGTACAATTTGTTTCAGGAACCCATGCGATCGCCTGTGCCTTGTATGGGGTTCTCCGACCGGGGGATGAGATGTTAGCGGTAGCCGGTGCGCCCTACGATACTCTAGAGGAAGTAATTGGGATTAGGGGCAGTGGTCAAGGTTCTTTAAAGGATTTTGGCGTTAGTTATCGGCAATTAGAGCTAGATTTTACTGGTGCGATCGATTGGTTGGCCTTGGCAACAGCAGTTAAACCCCAAACCCGTTTAGTACATATTCAAAGATCCTGCGGTTATTCCTGGCGATCGAGTTTGTCTATTGACGAAATCGAGAGAATTGTCCGTATAGTTAAACAACAAAACCCGAATACGGTCTGTTTTGTCGATAACTGCTATGGAGAATTTATCAGCACCCAAGAACCCACCGATGTGGGGGCAGATCTAATGGCCGGTTCTCTAATTAAAAACCCCGGAGGTACAATCGTTACGGCCGGGGGATACATAGCAGGTAAAGCGGAATTAGTAGAAATGGCCTGCTATCGTCTGACAGCACCGGGGATCGGTGGGGAGGGAGGGGCAACTTTTGACCAAAATCGTCTTCTCTATCAGGGATTGTTTCTAGCACCGCAAATGGTGGGAGAAGCGATGAAAGGCAGTCATTTAATTGCCTATGTGGGCGATAAGTTGGGTTATCCGGTCAATCCTGCTCCTTTTGTGCCTCGACGCGATATTATTCAAGCAATTAAACTCGGTTCCCCCGATAAGCTGATCGCCTTCTGTAAAGCCATTCAAGCCTATTCTCCCATCGGTTCCTACTTAGACCCCATTCCTGCCCAAATGCCGGGCTATGAGAGCCAAGTAGTGATGGCTGGTGGCACGTTTATCGATGGCAGCACCTCGGAATTCTCCGCCGATGGACCCCTACGGGAACCCTATATCGTTTTTTGTCAGGGGGGAACCCATTGGACTCATATTTCCCTAGCCCTAGAACAAGCGATCGCCGCTTTATCTTAAACCGGTCCTCTCACTTTCCTTCTCTCCTCTAGTTAATCCCAATCGAACTTTAAAAACTCAGTTATGGATTGTTTCTCCCCACTTTCCCATACTTTTTAAACAGGATTATAATAACAGTGGTACGATAAAACCGATCAAATATCTAAGGAGTTGTCATGAATTACAATCGCAATATGTTCCCATTCATAGCGGGGGGAATTTTAATATTAGCTTTTACTACCATACTGCGCCCTTTTGCCGTTATTGATACTGGCGAACGCGGCGTTGTCATGTACTTTGGCAAAGTGCAAAAACAAATCCTCGATGAAGGAATTCATCCTGTTATACCGATTGTCACCAAGATCAAGACCCTCAACGTTCGAGTGCAAACAACGGAAGTAAAGGCAAAAGGAGCTTCTAAAGATTTGCAAGATGTGGAAACAACTATTATCGTTAACTGGCACATCAACCCCGACAAAGTTAATCAGATTTATCAACAAGTTGGGGATATAAATGTGATTGTCTCTGGTATTATAAATCCAGCAGTATCGGAAATTGTCAAAGCGGCAACAGCACAACGTCCCGTACAGAATATCTTGCAAGAGCGAGGAGAACTCAAGCGTGAAATTGACACTTCCCTCGCCGAAAGATTAAGACGTTATGGGATAATTATCAATGATGTATCTCTCGTTAATTTTGGTTTTTCCGAAGAGTTTAACGCGGCGATTGAAGCCAAACAAGTAGCAGAACAAAAGGCACAAGAAGCTGCTTTTCGCGCACAACAAGCAGAACAGGAAGCTAAAGCGGAAATCAACCGCGCGAAGGGACAGGCAGAAGCTCAAAAACTATTGCGCCAAAACCTAACAGCAGAAATTTTACAACAACGAGCAATCGAAAAGTGGGATGGACGTTTTCCTATCGTCATGGCTGGTTCAGGCTCCCTTCCCCTGATCAATATCGATTCCAATTTATTATCATCTCAAAAAAAGTAAATAACTTTAGTTCGCATTAAAGAGATTTTACCACGACTTCCACGAAAGAATAGGGCCGACTGGCTAAGGTAAAATTTCCCACAAGAACTGCTGGGGCTGCATCTTAACTTAGTAAAAATATCGACAATCGGGAATTATCAGTGATTTTTAAATTATTCCCAATATATGAACAACCACAGGTGAGTATCGTAGATTGACAAAAATGAGATGCAGCCACTTCTCGAACTTTTTTAACTCGATGCCGGACGGGAAAATAACCACAAATCTAACTATACTCATTACAATATAAATATCAACGACCACAAGCTCTTATGCGGGTAATTCTAAAATCAGCCTTGAGTGACAGTAATATCGATGCTAATCAAAGCAGCAGTCAACGTCAACTGATGCTATCGATCGCCGCAACCAGTGAACAGATCAACACGAATTTACCGATTAATCTTGGTTTAGTTCTCGATCATAGCGGTTCTATGCAGGGAAAACCCCTAGAAACGGTCAAAAAAGCGGCTTTAAGTTTAATAGAATCCCTCGGTGTTAATGATCGTCTCTCGATGATAGCTTTCGATCATCGCGCCAAAGTTATTCTTCCCTCCCAATCGCCACAGGATGATCTGACTTTAATTCGCTCAAAAATTCAACAATTACAAGCGGGAGGAGGTACGGCGATCGATGAAGGGATAAAATTAGGCATTCAAGAAATTTCTACCGGCAGCAAAGGTTATGTGTCTCATATTTTTCTGCTTACCGATGGTGAAAATGAACACGGAAATAATCAACGCTGTTTAAAATTGGCAGGAGTAGCGGCTGAGTACGGTATCACCTTAAATACCTTCGGTTTTGGCGATCACTGGAATCAAGATGTCCTAGAAAAAATTGCCGATATCGCCGGCGGAAGTTTATCCTATATCGAAAGACCTGAACAGGCTTTAATTGAATTTACCCGTCTATTTAACCGGCTGCAATCTGTGCGGTTAACTAACGCTTTCCTGCAATTAGAATTAGATGCTCGGACTCATTTAGCCGACTTAAAACCCATCGCCCAAGTTGCCCCAGAAACCATAGAAATGAGCCTACAAAAAGAGGGCAATTTTTACATCACCCGTTTGGGGGATTTAATGATAGATGAAGAAAAAATTCTCCTCCTCAATCTCTATATTGACCAAATTCCCCCCGGTACTCACACCATAGCTAAGGTGAAGATTCGCTACGATGATCCCGCTTCCGGTCAAAAAGGGCTAGAAAGTGCGACTGTTAGCCTTGATATCACCTCCCAAGCTCTCTATCAATCCCAATTAAACGATCAAGTTCAGAAATCGATTCTGACTTTAGCCAAATATCGTCAAACCCAAATCGCCGAAGAAAAATTAAAACAGGGCGATCGAGCAGCCGCCGCCACCATGCTACAAACCGCGGCCAAAACTGCCTTACAATTGGGAGAAAAAAACGCCGCCACTGTCCTCCAAACTAATGCCACCCGTTTACAGGTGGGAGAAGAATTGAGCGAAGGAGATTTAAAGAAAACCCGCATTATTGCTAAAACAAGACTACAAACCGATGGAGAGACAGGAAAATGATTAAAATTCGCCCCTTGCCCCTAGGAATTTTTCTGGTGACAATGTTCGCTCTTCCCCCTGTTATTTTACCCCCCTTAGTCAACGCTATTCCCATCGAACAAATACCGACACTAAATCCGCAAGGGGGATTATGGGTGAGCGATCGAGCTAATCTTTTAAGTCGGGCGGCTGTTACGCAAATTTCCGGTGACATAGCCAAATTAGAGGTAGAAACCGGCGCAGAAATTGCTGTTGTCACCGTCCCCGATACCTTACCCTATCCTACCCCCAAAGCCTACGCCACAGCCCTATTTAATCGTTGGAAAATCGGCAAAAAATCGCAAGATAACGGGGTTTTAATCCTCGTTTCCCCCAAGGATAGACGGATAGAAATCGAGACCGGTTATGGAGTCCAACGATTTTTACCCGATGCTCAGGTTAAGGATATTATCTACACCTACATGATTCCCAGCTTCAAAACGGGAAACTACGAAGAGGGTATTCGAGCAGGTGTAACAGTTGTGAGCGGGTTTCTCCGTGGTGCTTATGGGTTGCGACAAACTGAATTTAGGCCTCAAACTGAATTTAAGCCTCAAACTGAATTTAATCCTCAAATCGCAATGTCCACTCGTTATCTTGTTTTGGCTATCCTGATCGTGGGGGTGTTTTTTCCCTCGATGTTGATTCTATGTCTTGTTTGTTTTCGTTGTGCCGTTGGTGGCAATGGTCGAGGTGGCCGCGGTGGCGGCAGCAACGGCAATAGCGACTATTGCGGTTATGATGGTGGTGGTTATGGTGGTGGCGGTTATGATGGTGGTGATTTCGGCGGTGGCAGTAGCGATGGTGGCGGCGGCGGTGATTGGTAGAGTTGACACTCCCTCCCATGAGCGCTTCGGGGAGTGTCAATAGAGGCTTTGGCTACCAGTTCCGTTCTGTTAAACTTACTCAAATCTACTCATGAGCAAATTTGACGTTAACTTCCTGCTTCACTGTAGTAGTGTCGGCACTATCTACTCTACAAGCTGACACGGTGGAACTCACCGCCAAAGAAGCTAGATTTAGACTAGCGTTCAAGTCTCGACCGCAAACTACATGGCATTGCTCACACTCAAAAACTCTTTCAGTTAAAGATAGAGACTCTTTTTTGTACCCACAATTGGAACAGGTTTTACTGCTAGGAAACCACCTATCGGCTATGATTAATTCCGAACCATACAACTGAGTTTTATAATCAAGTTGTCTTCGGAACTCGTAAAAACCCATATCCTGAACGGCTTTAGCTAATTTGTGATTAGCCATCATCCCAGACACATTTAAATCCTCAATTACTATCTGGCCGTGGTTCTTGGCTAAATAAGTGGTGAGTTTATGTAACGTATCTTTACGGATATTAGCTATTTTAAAATGAAGTTTAGCTATTTGCCGTTGGGCTTTGTTCCAATTATTTGAACCTTTTACCTTATGTCGGTTCAAGTATTGAAGTCTGGCTAATTGTTTTTCGTATTTACGATAACTTTTAGAGCCTTCAAACGTTTCACCTGTCGATAAAGTAGCCAAAGATTTAATTCCCAGATCACAACCAACTACATCATGAGTTTTATTGGTTGTTTGCTGTTCAACTTCCATCTTAAAACTAATAAACCACCTATTAGCTTTTTTACTAATAGTAACAGATTTTGGCTGGTATCCATCAGGTAGCCGCTCGTAAGTTTTTAACCAACCAATCACAGGAACTTTTATCTTTTGATGGGCAATTTTAATGCTCCCATCTAAAGTGAAACTATCCTGTTTACCTTTCTTCTTGAAATTTGGTGGTTTAGCTATCTTCTTGAAGCATCTTTTCCAAGCATCGGATAAAGCTCTTAACGCCCATTGGGGAGCGCATTTAGACACTTGATAATACCAATCATGCTCTGATTTTACCAATGCTACCAACCATTTATGAAGGTCAATAGCCGTAGGAAACTTGATTTTTTCATCAGGGTTAGCTTGATTATGGTCTAAAATTTGCTTGGTTAAAGCCAAACCCCAATTCCAAGCATGACGTGCGGTTCCTGCGTGTTGGGCTAATAATGAGCGTTGTTGATTATTTAGTTTTAACTCAGTCTTGAATCCTAGTAGCAACGTCTCTTAACTCCTCTACGATTTTTCTATTTTTATGGTTTCTAGAGCCATACAATCTAGCGGAAAATACCGTAATGATTTCTAAGACATCTGGCGCTAAATCCTCCTCAAATGTACTGTCTTCAGTTCGATTGATAATGACAACTTCAGTTCCGAATTGCTCACACAGACTAAAGATTAGTTCACTACCAAATCTAAGTAATCTATCCTTATGAGTTAAGACCAATCTCTCTACTTTACTATCAACAATCAACCGAATTAATCGCTTTAATCCTTTTTTGTTGTAGTTAAGTCCTGAACCTAAGTCGTCTATAATTTCAACTTGCCAACCGTTTTGAGCGCAAAACAATTCGACAACTTCTTTTTGACGTTCTAAATCTTTCTTTTGGTCATGACTAGAAACACAACAATAGCCAACAGTATAGGAAAGATTCTCTTTTACTCCAAGCAACTGAGAGACTGTATAACGACGATGCCCATTAGCAGTCCGTTCTGGAATTAGTTTACCTTCAGACTCCCAACGCCTTAACGTCGATACGCTTACACCTTTCAATTTAGCGGCTTCCGATATGGTTAACTTACTCATAAAGCTATTATAGCATAAGTCATGAGTAATTTTGGATAGTATTAGTTAGGTTTTTGGTTTCTGTGATTAACCCTTGCCGTTATCTCCTCAAACAACAGTATTAACTCGCCGTCGGCGATCGAGCCATTGTTGTAAAATAATCGCCGCCGCTTGCCGATCAATCGCTCCCTTATCCCAAGAGGAAAACTGTTTTTTGGCTTTTAAGAATTCTTCCGCCTCTAGGGACGTGCAACGCTCATCAATGTATTCTAGGGGCAAATCTAAGGCGATCGCTAGTTTCTGGGCGTATTTTTGCACCTGTTGGGCCTGAAATCCTAACTCCCCGGCCATGGTATAGGGCAGTCCCGCTACCAAAATCTTAATATTTCTTTCCTTGACAATTGCCTCAAACTGTGCTACGTCGGCAACAAAGGAAGAACGGATAATCGTGGTTAAACCGGTGGCGATTAAACCGGTGCCGTCACATCCTGCCACTCCTACCCGTTTTTTGCCGATATCCAAGCCCAAGGCGGCGACCCTTTCCATTACACTGGATGCCCCTGATCGGGGGGTTCCGAGGGCGGTTTAACTGGGGGAAGTTCCCCCGGACTGTCGAGGGGGTCCAGGGGGGGATTATTAGGCCATTTTAACCAAGACATCCGACTAGGGATAGGAGTTCGCGGCACCGATTGTAAACCCTGCAGCATTTCTGCGAGGGCGGAATTTTCTGGCTTAGTTTCGCGGATTTTGTGCCATACCGAGCGCGACATCATCAGGGTGTGGGAACTGCGGATCGCTCCCAATTGTTCCAGATATTCCCGTCTTTCGTGCTGATAATCGGCAGATATCAACTCTAGCGATCGAGGGGGATACTTGCGAGCGAGCTGGGCCATCTGGATTAATAACTTAGGATAGAGCCAAGTGTAGGCAGGATGGACAATTAATTTCGCTTGATGGGGTCGCTCATCCTGATTAGATAGGATTAATTCAAAATAACCGATCGCCGCTTTTCGTTGCGGTTCAAAAACGTAACCGCGACTAATTTGTGGACCGCCGCACCAACTTTGACAGCGACCGAACAAACTATCAACTAAACTGATTTTAAAATCCTGGATATGGCGATCAAATACCTGACGCAGTAGGGGCGGCATAGACACACAATCTAACTGATAGAGCAATTGAGCGTCAGCATTGCTCACCGGCAGTAAATTCGGTAAATCTGCCTCTTGTTTGCTCAATTCCTGTAATAATTGCGGCGGCAAAGACCAATAGGTTAATTCCGCCAAAGGCTGAAAACCGTGTTGCCGGAAAAGCGCCAAACTGTCCTTTTGATTGATATTAACCTCTAACACCCAGGTGCGCGCTTCCCAAACCGTTTCTAGACAATAACGCAGTAATTGCGCCCCGATGCCCTTGGGTTCGCTTAAAGACTCCGCCGGATGCACCCGCACCTGTTCCACCCGCCAAGTGCTGCGACTACTATTAAAAGGGGTGACTTGGATGGCCCCGCGAATTTTCCCCTCTTCTCCCCGATTGGCGATGGACTCAGCCACATAGACATGAAAACGGTGTTGGAGAGGATTAGGAAAAAGACTGAGAATTTTAAACAACCCAAACCAAGGCCGCACCTGTTGCACCCGCGTGCGAAAATTTTGGGCGCGACGATCGATCTCCTCATCGAAGTCATCTAGGGTTAAAGCTTCAATGTCTTCCAAATCCCGATATTGTACGGGACGGATTGGGCGATCGCTGAAATCGTCCCCTTGGGGAACAGGAGAAGTGTTCATGGCTCTGGGGTAAGTATTGTCTATGCACCTATCTTACCGTAGAATCTAGAGGCACTTCCCCACCAATAACAATTTCTGAGGGATCATAGGGGACCACCACAGAAAGAACACCTCGATCGGTAGCTGGGGTTTTTTGGGCCAAATTTCCGATCATGACCATTCGATGCTACAATAACGGACGGTTAATCAGTCCGAATTTGCAGTAAAAGTCTTTGAGTCAATCTGTAGATACCACTAACACCCTAGACACTCTAGCTCAAGAACTAGCCGCCATTCAGCAGACCGGTTCTAAGCGCGTCGCTTTATTGGGTTCCCGTCACGTTCCCATCACACACCAGCAATTGATCGAAATGATGGCCTATGCCCTCGTGCTGGCGGGCAATCGGATTATGACCTCCGGGGCGACGGGAACCAATTCCGCCGTCATTAAGGGGGCAATGCGGGCAGATCCTAATCTGTTAACCGTGATCTTACCCCAAAGTCTCGATCGCCAGCCCCTGGAATCCCAAGAACAACTCCAGCAGGTTATCCATCTGGTGGAATGTCCCGAAAATGACCATCTATCCCTAGGGGAAGCCAGCAGCCTCTGTAATCGGGAGATTATTAATCGTTGTCAACAGTTAATCTGTTTTGCTTTCCACGACAGTCAAACCCTTTTGCAAACCTGCGCGGAAGCGGAAGATCAACGCAAGCTAGTTACCCTATTTTATTTTGACTAAATTCAGCGATGAATCTCTCCGTCAGTGCCATTCTTCTCTATTCGATAGTGGCTGCCGCTATCTCTGTCTATCTACCTTTTCTGCTGGTCGCTTACGCTAGGGCTAAGGTGGGTTACGATACCTCCGCCCCCCGGGCCATGTTCGACCAACTCCCAGACTACGCTAAACGAGCAACTTGGTCCCATCAAAATGGTTTTGAAACCTTTATGATCTATAGTGCCGCCGCTCTCATGGCCTACGTTACAGGAGTCTCCTCATCCCTGGCCGCTACCTGTGCGATCGCTTTCGTGATCCTCCGGCTTTTATTTTCCCTTTTTTATATCACTAATGTCCCGATCGCTCGTTCCCTGATGTTCGGTCTTGGTTCTCTGTGTACCTATACTCTCTTTGGGTTGAGTTTAATCAAGATTCAGTAGTTCGGGAGGGGCAAAAACCCCGATAGGAAATCGGGTTAAAAGTTGCCTAACCCGAACTAAGGTTAATTTTGTCAGTGATAAACCGGTAATTTGGGATTATCTACTGATAACAAACCAGTTAAAAGTGAGGCGGGTTTTTGACTATAGGGCCAGGCAAAAGCATGGCGAAAAGCCGCATCTTGACAAGCTTGTAATTGTCGAAAATCGATCACGTCCAGGGTGAGTAAATTCTCGTACTCGAAGGGCAGCCGGACATTGTGTAAACCAGCATTATCGGTACAGATAGCAATATCAACCCCCGCTTCAAAACAGCGATCAAAAACTATCTTTAATTGCGATAAACTTTCAAGGGTGCCAGTTTTTAAATAGGTGGTGGGACAGACTTCTAAACATTGATGACGACGGGCAACTTCCGGCAGCAATTCCGGATATTGTAGGGGAATTTGAATACCGTGACCAATTCTTTGCAGATAGGGCAGTAATTGGGGATAACAACCGTCCTTTGTTTCGTAAAGATGGCCGGTGGTATTTAAACCCTGTTCCCTGGCATAACTGTATAAACCGGCAAATTCCTCTAGTCGAGTTTGGTAGTGGGAATCACCCCCAGCAATATCGATCGCACAGACGTATTCTCTCATCCCTAGGGCCAGATCAACGATCGCTTTGTTGACTTCGTAGGGAAGTCGCGAGTGCATACAGAGAATTTGACTGGTAATAATCGGATATTCGCTCATTTTCGAGGCTTGACCGACGATTTCGACAATCGATCGCATTTGATCGATTCGCTCTGTTTGGTTCAAATGTTCGTCGGTGCGATAGTAGGGAGTATAGCGCAATTCTAAATAGGCAAGATTCTCGAAGATGTAAGCGCCGCGAATCAGACGATAGATAAAATAGGGCAAAGTTTGGGCGGTTTGAACACTTTCGACTAGGGTATGTAATTCCAAATACTCATCTAAACTATTGCGTTCGCGGGTGTAAAATTCCTCAAAAGCGGGGTATTCCGGGAATTTGGCCGCTAAATCCTGCTCATGTCTGTGAAAGTAGCGCCAGAGAATTCTCGGTACTACCGATCCCCCTAAATGCCGATGCAAATCTGCGTATAAAGCCACAACTCCGCTGCTCCTTAGTCTCTCAAATGTTCCTTAAATATAACGAAGTTTTACAATTGTTTGACAATTGTTGCCAAATATTATTAGTACCTATCCAGTGATCGGTTGGGTGTTGGGGAGCGGGGAGATAGTGAACAGTCGCTAGTGCAAGGCTCAGATCTGATCACCGATCACTGATTCAAGGCTGAAGGCTAGAATAAGGTCATTAAACCTAAATAAAGCTTTAGGGAATAGAGAGTGACAACATATACAATGATTGGGGTTTATCCTCAAGCAAACCTAAGCCTATGCCACGCCGTGATGACTTACAGAAAATCCTAATCTTGGGCGCTGGCCCGATTGTCATCGGACAAGCCTGTGAATTCGACTATTCCGGAACTCAAGCCTGTAAAGCCCTACGAGAAGAAGGTTATGAGGTAATTTTAGTCAATTCTAACCCCGCCTCGATCATGACCGACCCAGAAATGGCCGATCGCACCTACATTGAACCAATTCTGCCGGAAATTGTCGAAAAAATTATCGCCAAAGAACGTCCTGATGCGATTCTACCGACTATGGGGGGTCAAACGGCCCTAAATACCGCCGTCGCTTTGGCCAAAAGCGGCGTTTTAGAAAAATATAACGTCGAATTGATCGGGGCAAAACTTCCCGCTATTGAAAAAGCCGAAGATAGGGAACTATTCAAAAAAGCAATGGAAAAAATCGGTGTTCCCGTCTGTCCTTCGGGGATTGCCAACAATTTAGAAGAGGCAAAAGCTATCGCCCATCAGATCGGTTCCTATCCCCTCATTATCCGGCCGGCCTTCACTTTGGGGGGAACGGGGGGCGGTATTGCCTATAACCAAGAAGAATTTGAACCGATGGCCCAGTATGGTCTAGATTGTTCGCCCACATCGCAAATTCTCGTCGAAAAATCTCTAATTGGCTGGAAAGAATACGAATTAGAGGTAATGCGCGATCTAGCCGATAACGTGGTGATCATCTGTTCGATCGAAAACTTTGACCCCATGGGGGTCCATACCGGCGACTCGATTACGGTTGCGCCCGCCCAAACCCTAACCGATAAAGAATACCAACGCCTCCGGGACTATTCTAAGGCAATTATTCGGGAAATTGGCGTAGAAACCGGCGGATCGAACATCCAATTCTCCGTTAATCCCACTAACGGCGACGTAATCGTGATCGAGATGAATCCCCGGGTATCCCGTTCTTCGGCCCTGGCATCGAAAGCCACGGGATTCCCGATCGCTAAATTTGCCGCTAAACTAGCCGTAGGCTACACTTTAGACGAAATTCCCAACGATATCACCAAAAAAACCCCAGCTTCCTTTGAACCGACTATCGATTACGTCGTCACCAAAATTCCTCGCTTTGCCTTCGAGAAATTCCCCGGCTCCCAACCGATTCTAACTACCCAGATGAAATCCGTCGGGGAAGCCATGGCTATCGGTCGAACTTTCCAAGAATCCTTTCAAAAAGCCCTGCGTTCCCTAGAAACAGGCCGTTTTGGCTTTGGTTGCGATAAAGTCGAAACTCTCCCCCCCCTCTCGGAAGTCCGGGCTAGTTTGCGGACACCTAACCCCGAACGAGTTTATAGTATCTATCATGCTTTTAAATTGGGCATGAATGGGGAGGAAATCCACGAACTAACCGGGATCGATCCCTGGTTCCTCGATAAATTGGCCGATTTGATGGAAACTGAGAAGTTTCTCAAACGAACTCCCCTGAAAAGTCTCCGCCAAGAGGACCTATTCGCCATTAAACAACAGGGTTTTAGCGATCGCCAAATCGCCTTCGCCACCAACACCAGCGAGGACGAAGTGAGAAGTTATCGCAAGGGTTTAGGTATTGTTCCCGTTTATAAAATGGTGGACACCTGCGCGGCGGAATTTGAGGCCCTAACACCCTACTATTATTCCACCTACGAACAGGTGGAATCGGAAGTTTTACCCTCCGATAAACGCAAAGTGATGATCCTTGGTGGTGGTCCCAATCGCATCGGTCAGGGGATAGAATTTGACTACTGTTGTTGTCATGCCGCTTTTTCCCTCAGTCAAGCTGGTTTTGAGACGATTATGGTTAACTCTAATCCGGAAACTGTCTCCACCGATTACGATACCAGCGATCGCCTTTACTTTGAACCCCTGACTAAAGAAGATGTCTTAAATATCATCGAAGCGGAACAACCAGAGGGTTTAATTATTCAATTCGGTGGGCAAACTCCCTTAAAACTGGCCGTTCCCCTGCAAAAATATTTAGAATCGCCTAATTGTCCCGTAAATACCAAAATTTGGGGAACTTCACCGGATTCGATCGATGCTGCCGAAGACCGGGAACGGTTTGAAAAAATCCTCCGACAATTAGATATACGGCAACCCCCCAACGGTATTGCCCGCAGTTTCCAAGAATCCCAAGCAGTGGCTAAACGCATCGGTTATCCTGTAGTAGTACGTCCGTCCTACGTTTTGGGCGGTCGGGCAATGGAAATCGTCTATTCCGATAGCGAATTGGAACGCTATATGAAGTATGCGGTACAGATAGAACCGGATCACCCGATTTTAATCGATAAATTCCTCGAAAATGCCATCGAAGTGGATGTGGATGCCCTGTCAGATGCCACGGGAACGGTAGTTATCGGGGGATTAATGGAACATATCGAACAAGCGGGCGTACATTCGGGCGATTCTGCCTGTTCTATCCCCCATACGTCCCTGAGCGCCTCGGTTTTAACCACAATTCGACAATGGACGGTGGAACTAGCGAAAGCTTTAAAAGTAATCGGTTTGATGAATATCCAGTATGCGGTGCAGGGAGAGACAGTTTATATCTTAGAAGCGAATCCCCGCGCTAGTCGTACTGTTCCCTACGTTTCCAAAGCAACGGGAGTTCCTTTAGCAAAAGTTGCCTCCCTCGTCATGTCGGGCAAAACCCTAGCAGAATTGGGTATCATCAGCGAAGCAATTCCCCGTCATATTGCCGTAAAAGAAGCGGTTTTACCCTTCCAGAAGTTCCCCGGTGCTGATACTCTCCTAGGGCCAGAAATGCGTTCTACAGGGGAAGTAATGGGGATTGACAGCGATTTTGGCAAAGCTTTCGCTAAAGCGGAAATGGCCGCCGGCGTGATTTTAGCCACCAGTGGGACGGTTTTTGTCTCGATGAACGATCGCGATAAAACCCCCATGGTTCCCGTGGTTAAGGATCTGCAATCCCTCGGTTTTCGCGTCGTCGCCACTTCGGGAACTCGTGAAGTTTTGTTAGAAAACGGTTGCGAAAATATCGATTTAGTGCTAAAGATTCACGAAGGCCGCCCCCACGTTATCGATTGGATCAAAAATGACTGGATTCAGTTTATTGTCAATACTCCCAGTGGTGAAGAATCCCAAAACGATGGCCGACAAATTCGCCGCACTGCCCTCGATTATAAGTTACCAATTATCACCACTATCGCCGGGGCAAAAGCGACAGTAGCGGCCTTAAAATCCCTGCAATCCCAACCTTTAGAGGTGAAAGCTTTACAGGATTATCTCGCCTAATTTCAGTTATCAGTTATCAGTTATCAGTTATCAGTTATCAGTTATCAGTTATCAGTTATCAGTTATCAGTTATCAGTTATCAGTTATCAGTTATCAGTTATCAGTTATCAGTTATCAGTTATCAGTTATCAGTTATCA
>NZ_JBHFLL010000214.1:0-3202 GCF_041928595.1 Microcystis sp. BLCC-F209 | reverse complement strand
GAATTATGAATTATGAATTATAAATTATGAATTATGAATTGGGAAGTGGGGAGAGGGAATTATGAATTATGGATTAGGGAGAAGGGAGCGGGGAGAAGGGAGCGGGGTGCTTAAATCAGAGAAAAATCCAATCGGCAAAAGTGGCAGCCTGTCCGCAATAAATGCCATCACGATCGATGATATTCCAAACGATCGCTTTTTCAATGCGAAATAGTTGACCATTTTTCGTGATCCTTACCCCGTGATAATCGTTGATATAGCCCTGTTTTTTGACTAAATCCAGCATTTTTTGGCGTTCTTGGGCGGGTTCCTCCCCCTGTACCGTTGCTCGCGAAGGAGTTGTTAATAATTCTGGCCAAGTTAAACCCCAGAGATCGAGGGCACCGCGATTACCATAATTGAAGATCGGATTAGTTTGTGTACCGTGGGAAACCAGAACAAAAGGGGCATAAAAGAGCATTTTACTCTGTTCTTTGCCAGTACCGATCCGGGGCAAAAGCGATCGCCCGATTAACTGTTCATAACTATCCAGCAGCAATTCTGTCCAAGCTATAATAGCTAAATCTTCCCAAATTTCCATAAAATTATCTTGAAAAACCGGTTTAACCTTCCCTTTGCCAATATTTATAGGCCGCGTAGGCCAAAGTAATCACTCCCGTCAGAATTGCCGACTCATCCACTAAAAATTCCGGATGGTGAAGGGGGGGATTGAGGAGGTGAGGAGAACCCACTCCCAGACGGAACATTGTCCCCGGGGCCTGTTGCAAATAAAGGGAAAAATCCTCGGCCCCCATGGAGGGTTCCGAGAGAATTAAAACCCGATCCTGTCCCCAAGCTTCTAAACCAGCTTCTTCCACCAAACGGGTTAAAAATTGGTCATTTTGTACCGATGGCACGCCCCGACGATATTTTACTTGACATTTAGCGTTATATGTGCTACAGACATTTGTGACCAAACTTTCGATCCATTCTGGGAGATGGGCGTGGGTTTCTGGGTGCAGCGATCGCACGGTTCCCGCCATGCGTACCTGATCGGCGATGACGTTGGGGGCGCGACCACCGCTAATCTGGCCGATGGTGAGGACAATGGGACGCAAGGGGTTTTGAGTCCGACTAATTGCCTGTTGCAAAGTGGTGATTACTTGGGAAGCGATCCAGATAGCATCAATGGCCTCGTGGGGCCGGGCCCCGTGGCCGGATTCCCCTTGAATAAAGATCTCCAGATCGTCGGCAGCCGCGGTTAAGGCCCCGTAACGAACCCCGATCGATCGGGCCGGAATCGAGGGGAAAACGTGCAGCCCGAAAACGGCACTGACATCCCGCATCACCCCCTCCCGAATCATCCAACTGGCCCCTTGAGCGATTTCCTCTGCCGGTTGAAAGAGAAAGCGTATTTTTCCCCCCAAAGGTTCCGAGAGACGGGAAAGCACCATCGCCACCCCTAAACCGACGGTAGCATGAACATCGTGACCGCAGGCGTGCATAATCCCCGGTTTACGGGAAGCAAAGTCTAAATCGGTTCTTTCTTGGATCGGTAGGGCATCCATATCGGCCCGGATGGCTAAAATCCTTCGATCACTGCCTTTTCCGGCCAATTCTCCCTTAACTCCCGTTTTTCCCACTGCCTCCTGCACCGATAGACCACAGGAAGACAAAACCCCAGCAATATAGGCGGCAGTTTGATATTCTTGCCCGCTTAACTCTGGATTCGCGTGAATGTGGCGGCGAATCTCCACTAATCGGGGTGCGAGACTCTCGGCTATGTTTTTAATCTCGGAGAGCATGAAACCAGTTTTACAGTATCTTTAGAGTTAATCATAGAGCATTTTTTACCTGAAAATTCGA
The DNA here is from genome assembly GCF_041928595.1 of Microcystis sp. BLCC-F209. Classification (NCBI taxonomy): domain Bacteria; kingdom Bacillati; phylum Cyanobacteriota; class Cyanophyceae; order Chroococcales; family Microcystaceae; genus Microcystis; species Microcystis sp. BLCC-F209. The sequence goes on along the minus strand of NZ_JBHFLL010000214.1, from coordinate 1,357 downwards.
CTTGGCTGATTTTAAGTCTGCATTGTCTTCTCGGCATTCTTTCAACCCTGGACTAAGCTAATTTGTCAATAGGATGCAGGAGTTACTATTCATCTGTTGATTCGGTAACGCCTCTTGAGAGAATATTCGAGCTATGATAGGAAACATTGTCTAGTTAGGAAAAAACATGGTTCAGTCTTCCGAAAAAATTGAGGTTAAGTACGGGGAAAGAGAAATTGCCGAAGGAACATTAATTACTTTCCCCAATCCACGTCCTGGCAGAAATTACGATATTCAGATCACTCTGCCGGAATATACCTGTAAGTGTCCCTTTTCCGGTTATCCTGATTTTGCCACCATTTATCTTAGCTACGTTCCCGATCAAAAGGTGATGGAATTAAAGGCGATTAAACTTTATATTAATAGTTATCGCGATCGTTATATTTCCCACGAAGAAGCAATTAACCAAATTTTAGATGATTTGGTGGCCGCTTGCGAACCCTTGCAGATGAAAGTTAAGGGGGATTTTCATCCCAGAGGTAACGTACATACCGTGGTGGAGGTGATGTATAAAAAAGAATAGCATAATTGTCTAGTTTGGGGATGGGGTTGCCTCCATCCCTTGCTGTTCTAGTTTTTGTTGTTCAAGTTTTTTGCTGTTCGAAGGTCTGTAGCCAGTCAACAGGAGAAGATGCTCAAGCAGGTTATATCGCTATCTTGTCCTTTGTCTGATAGGTTTTATACTAAATCCGTTGAGTATAGGCTTACATATCAGGACAGGCACTCATGCAAGAGGCAAGAGGCAAAAGGGAGAATAAATAATCAGTTTTTAATAACCGGGTTTAGTATTACTCATCGAATCTATCCTCTCCTTTCTGTTGTTCGTGTCTCTATGGTTTATCCTTAACCCTTGGCACAACCCGAAAGAATTGTAAAAGTTAGGGTCATTAAAAAAAGCTGGGATTATCATTAAAGTAGTCCGAAGCCTGATCCTGATTTTATGTCCCAGAAAAATGAAATTCTTCCGCTGCTGTTGACGGTTATGGTGACATCGGCACTTTTAGGAGGAATTGCTTGGTGGTTGCTCAACAAAACCTTTCCCAATCTCAATGATCGATCTAATTCTTCCTCCTCGAATAGTCAAATTTCTGAAACTTTAGGTGCAGTTAAAAATGTCCCGGAAGGATTATTTAACTACGGGGGAAGTACCACTTGGGCCCCGATTCGCAAGGAAGTGGGCTCTTCTAGGTTCTGTGTGATAAGTTTAATTGACATAGGATCGATCGATCTTTGTGTCCTTTGTGTCTTTGTGGTTCGTTCCACCCCCTCGCTCTTGAGAAATGTATCTTAGAATACATTTTACCCACCAAAGCTGGGA
>NZ_JBHFLL010000213.1:0-30080 GCF_041928595.1 Microcystis sp. BLCC-F209 | reverse complement strand
AATAGGCTTTTCGAGGGTAATTCTTGTTTTAATTCTCCATGTACGCAGTCTTTAAAAGCCTCTATTTCGTTCCAAGACACGATTAAGAGTGGCTTTTAGGCTAAGTATAATTACTTATCGCGTAAGTGAGATGCTCCCAATGTACAATGTACCGATTTCTGGATAGGTCAGTGAGGGATTGATAACTTTTTCCTATATAAAAAACCAGTGGAAAGCTTGACATTAGCCAAAATACCCAGACAATGTTAAGTTAAATTAACCAATAGCCTAGGCTTGTATTTAAGGAAAACCCCTTATGGTAGCAACACCAGTTCAACAGAAATACGACATCAAAGATATTAGTTTAGCCCCCATCGGCAAACAGCGCATCGAATGGGCCGGTCGGGAAATGCCCGTTTTGCGTCAATTAGCCGAACGTTACGCCATCGAAAAACCCTTTGCTGGACTGCGTTTAGTCGCTTGCTGTCACGTTACCACCGAAACCGCTAATTTGGCCATCGCACTAAAAGCCGGTGGCGCTGATGCGTTACTAATTGCTAGTAATCCCCTTTCCACCCAAGATGATGTGGCCGCTTGTTTAGTCGCTGATTACGGCATCCCCGTTTATGCAATCAAAGGGGAAGATAACGACACCTATCACCGTCACGTTCAAATCGCCCTCGATCACAAACCCCAGATTATCATCGATGATGGTTGTGATGTGGTAGCCACCCTAGTTAAAGAAAGAAGTCACCAATTACCCGACATTATCGGTACTACCGAAGAAACTACCACCGGTATCGTCCGTTTGCAAGCCATGCTCAAAGCTGGGGTCTTATCCTTCCCCGCAATGAACGTTAACGACGCAGAAACCAAGCATTTCTTTGATAATCGCTACGGTACAGGTCAATCTACCCTTGATGGTATCATTCGCGCCACCAATATCCTCCTTGCCGGTAAAACCGTGGTTGTGGCTGGTTATGGTTGGTGTGGTAAAGGTGTGGCTATGCGGGCCAAAGGTTTAGGCTCTAATGTAATTGTCACCGAAATCAACGCCGTGCGTGCCATTGAAGCAGCGATGGACGGTTTCCGGGTTATGCCCATGGATGAAGCCGCTAAAGAAGGCGATATCTTCATCACTGTCACTGGTAACAAGCACGTTATCCGGGCCGAACATTTCGACCTGATGAAAGATGGGGCGATTGTTTCCAACTCCGGTCACTTTGATATTGAAATCGACCTGCAAGCTTTAGGCGCAAAAGCCGATAATGTTAAGGAAGTTCGCAACTTTACCCAACAATATAGCCTAAAAAGCGGTAAATCCATCGTTGTTATCGGTGAAGGTCGCCTAGTTAACCTGGCAGCCGCCGAAGGTCATCCTAGCGCCGTTATGGATATGAGTTTCGCTAATCAGGCGATCGGTGTAGAATACTTGGTTAAAAATAAGGGTAAATTAGCCCCCGGTATATACTCGATTCCCTACGAATTAGACCAAGAAATCGCCCGCTTGAAACTACAAGCCATGGGGATTGAAATCGATACTCTCACCGAAGCCCAATTAGAATATATCAACTCCTGGACTTCCGGAACCTAATATCAGTTATCAGTTATCAGTTATCAGTTATCAGTTATCAGTTATCAGTTATCAGTTATCAGTTATCAGTTATCAGTTATCAGTTATCAGTTATCAGGAGTTAGGAGTCAGGAGTCAGGAGTCAGGAGTTAGGAGTTAGGAGTCAGTACCCGCCACTTCATAATTCATAATTCATAATTCATAATTCCTACTTCCCACTCCCTTTTTTTACTTTAAAACTGTTTTCTAAATCCTCAAAAAATATGACTGAATGGATTACAAATACAATGACTTCCATGGGCTATTTAGGCATAGCCCTATTAATGTTTTTAGAGAATCTTTTTCCTCCCATTCCCTCGGAATTAATTATGCCCCTGGCGGGTTTTACCGTCCATGAGGGACAAATGGAATTTATTCCGGCAGTGGTAGCGGGGATTTTTGGTACGGTCATCGGAGCGCTACCTTGGTATTATCTCGGTCGGGTTGTGGATGAGGAAAAAATTGAAAAACTAGCCGATAAATACGGCAAATGGATTACCGTTTCCGCTAAAGATATTCAAAAAGCTAATCAATGGTTTAACCGTCACGGCAGTAAAGCGGTTTTACTCTGTCGTTTGGTCCCCGGAGTGCGAACTTTGATTTCCCTTCCCGCCGGGATGAATCACATGGCGATGATTCCCTTTTTAGTTTACTCCACCATCGGCACGACCCTCTGGGTCGTTTTTTTAACGGCAGCAGGTTACTTTTTAGGGAAAAATTACCCCCTTGTGGAAGAATATCTGGCTCCTGTGTCAAAAATAGCGCTACTTGTCCTCGTTATCTGGTTTATCCTCTGGATTATCCGCAAACGTAACCGCCGGTATGAGTAAATGTTGATGAGAGGTGGTGTTTTACGACGGATTGTCACCTTCGAGTCAAAGCAGCAATTTTTGTATTCTAACTACGTTTTACTGCTTATAAAGGGGCAAAAGGATAAGAATATACGAGGTTTTAATATGCCAAAAATTAAACTAAGTTCTCAGATTGGTAGAGATGGAATCTTACATTTAGATATACCGTCCGATTTTAAAGACACTGAAGTAAATGTTACAGTAACCGTTGAAGCGGTTCAAGAAGTCAGTGAAGATTTAGCAAGTAGAAAAGAGGAAAGAAAACCTCGCTATAATGCCTGGGGCAACCCAGTAGTAGAGCAATCTATTACCCAAGCTATTTCAGGAATGCGCCGCCTTCAAAAAACTGTAGCTTTACCTAAAAGTGAAATTCGTGCCATGCGAGAAGAAGGGAGGCGGTTTTGATTGAGTTCGTTTTAGATTGTTCGGTAGCAATTAGCTGGTGTTTGGTCGATGAAGATAACGATTATGCTAACGCAGTATTAGACATAATGCCAAACGCCGAAGCATTTGTTCCCGAAATTTGGTCTTTAGAGATTGTCAATAATCTCCTAGTCGCAGAAAGAAGAAATCGGATGACGGTCGAGCAAACTCAAGCATCGATTAATTGGTTACAGTCTTTACTTATTACTATTGATTCTTTAACTTCAGTCCAAGCTTTTGGCAGGACTTTAAGTAGGTAGGCACAATTATTTGTAGGATGGGTTAGCGGTAGCGTAACCCATGCGGGCGTTGGGTTTCATGCTTCAACCCAACCTACGTTCATTTTATATTTAATTCCACCCACCCACTTAACACTAGCAAGAGAACAAAAATTAGCTTCTTATGATGCTGCTTACTTAGAACTTGCTTTGCGCTTAGATTTACCATTGGCTACCAATGATAAGCAATTAATAGATGCAGCATTACGCTGTCAGGTAGAATTACTTAATCCCGCTCTAAATTGAACAAAGTTAGTTTTATCACCCGAATATTCCTTGACTTGGTGGCTCTACCGTACTTGTGATGATAATATATAATGATGGTCTATGACAGAGAGAAACATTAAATACTGTTTGGTATTAGGAGAAAAGCTGTGCCACTGATTAAAATACCAAGGAATTATCTGATTGCTGAAGATGAAAATTTTATTACAGCAGACGTGCCAGATTCACTGCTTCAGCTTTGGCAAAAAGATTATCAAAAGGTGGTTAAAGCCAAAGGTATTCTTAAGGATAAAAAAGCGGCAATGCTATCTCATGTAGAGTCTCTTCGTCGGGAGTGGGATGGATGAAATACGTCTATGATACCAATATTTTTATTTATTATTTAGCCGATGACGATATAGTTACTTCTTTTTTCTCCCAAGCTTTTTTGAGTTTGCATCAGATTTTTATCTCACCAATTGTCAGAATTGAGTTACTCAGTTTTCCTACTTTGTCTAAGGAAGAAGAGCAGATAATTGAAGATTTACTCTCACAGTTTGAATTAATTCCCATATTGAGAGAAATTGAAGATCTGACTATTCAACTGAAACGACAGTATAAAATCAAGATTCCCGATGCCATTATTGCCGCAACAACATTGAGCCAAAATGGATGTTTGGTCACTAGAAATGTTGATGATTTTAAGGGTATTTCTGGTTTAAATATTAAAAACCCGTTTATTGATGAGGGGTAAATAATAGTAGAAGAGCGAGAATTAAAAGTTGACTTATCTGCTATCAGTGTCATCCAAGATTTGTAGCGGCCAGTGCCTTCGTAGAAAAAGAAGAGTCTGCATAACTGAGAATGATAGGAATTGTCAGTAATGCGTCATCCTCAGAAAAGGTAAACTCAACTTTACTAGGCATGAGCAGATGCCCCTTGGTCATCCTGAATCATCTGCATCAGAATGTTTGCTGCTGCCGTTGCGTCGTAGAGGGACAAAATTGGATACTCTGGTGCGGAGAAGATGAATTGTAGTTCAGCGTCTGGGATTTGTGTGGCTAGGACTTTAAAGAGTGATAATTTGTCTGACTGGCTCAGATTGTTGACCAGAGGAATTAACTCAGCGAGTGACATGGTTTAAACTTCTAGAGGTGCGAGAATGAACTCTTAATAAAATCTTAATTGGGGGTATTACCTGGAAAAGTTGGTCTAGAATTCCGTTGGACTGATCCAAAGGCAACTCAATACAGGAGGTCAAATGGCTATTTTCCAATATCAGATTCTTGTAGGAAAGAATGAACCTAATGCTGTGGTCTGGTTTCTGAATGGCAACCAAGTAGGAGCGGATTTGCTACAAATTCTTAATGATTTGGGCTCTCAAGGTTGGGAAGTAGTTGGTATTGGGGATCTAGGTTTTGATAGTCGCTCTGAGATTGTGCTTAAGAAAACAATCTAATCATCCTTAGGTGTTCTTCGTCCCTACTTTTTCAGCAAACCCTATATAAAAAAAGGAGTGAAAATAATCACTCCTACTGATAATCAAAAGAAAAACAGGCTTAAATCTAGAGCGCGTTGGCCCCCGCTACTACTTCTAGCAATTCTTGCGTAATAGCGGCTTGACGCGCTTTGTTGTAGGTACGGCTTAAAGTCCCGATTAACTCGCTGGCGTTCTCGCTGGCGTTACTCATTGCCGTCATCCGGGCTGCTAATTCACTCGCTGCCGATTCCTGGAGAGCGCGCAGTAATTGGTTATTTAAGTACAAAGGTAGGAGAGAATCGAGGATTTGGACGGGATTCTGCTCAAAAATCATGTCTTGGGGAAAAACCTGCGCTGGTTGGCTGGCCATTTTTTCCCGTTGTACCTTAAATTTTCCCTCTTTAGTCACCAAACGGAAAATCTCGTCATCCTGTACCGCTAAACCTTGGGTAGTTAAAGGTAACAGGGTTTGAATCACCGGAGTGGCACTGATCAGGGAGATAAAACGAGTATAAATTAACTCGACCCGATCGACTGTTTCCGATAAAAATAAGGAAAGTAATTCATCCCCAATAGTGCCAGCTTCATCGGCAGTGGGAATCTGTTCGAGGTTGATAAATTTAGCGGCAATGGGAGCATTGCGGCGCTCAAAATATTGTGCCGCTTTTCGGCCGGCAACCACTAATTGATACTTAATCCCTTGCTCTTTTAATTCATTCATCCGTTGTTCGGCACGACGGATGACGTTAGTATTATAACCGCCACAAAGACCTCGATCGCCTGTCACTACCAACAGAGCCACGGTTTTTACTTCCCGTTGGGCCAGCAGGGGTAAATTAACATCACTAAAGGCTAAACGACCTTGGAGATTATAAAGTACCTGAGCGAGGGCATCGGCAAAAGGACGGGTACAGAGAACTTGTTCTTGGGCGCGGCGCACTTTTGCGGCCGCCACCAGACGCATGGCCTCGGTAATTTTTTTGGTATTTTTGACCGATTGAATTTGGTCGCGAATCGCTTTGAGATTAGGCATAATTCAGTTATCAGTTATCAGTTATCAGTTATCAGTTATCAGTCATCAGTTATCAGTTATCAGTTATCAGTTATCAGTTATCAGATTGGAGTTTTAAGTGAGCAGTATGTGTTAAGTGAGCAGTATGTGTTAAGTGAGCAGTACTAAATAGCAGTTTCTGGCCATCTTTTCACTGTTTACTGATCACTGTTTACTGATCACTGTTTACTGATCACTGTTTACTGGTCACTGTTTACTGATCACTGATCACTGATCACTGAAAAGGCTGACAGCTTAAAGCTCACAGAAGTTTACTTGAAAGCCTGTTTGTACTCATTGATGCCATCTTTGAGCAGGCCTTCTGCTTCGTCGTTGAGTTGTTTTTCAGTGCTGACGATCTCAACGTAGCGAGGTTTGCTGGTTTTCAGGTATTCCCGTAAACCGGTGCAGAAATCGATAACTTTATCGGTGGCGATATCGTCGAGATAACCGTTTAAACCGGCATAAACCACCGCCACCTGTTCCCAAACGGAGAGGGGGAAGTTTTGGGGTTGTTTGAGGATTTGACGCAGACGTTGACCGCGAGCCAGTTGTGCTTGGGTGGCCGCATCAAGGTCAGAAGCGAATTGAGCAAAAGCTTCTAATTCGTCAAACTGGGCTAATTCCAGTTTTAATTTACCGGCAACTTTCTTCATCGCTTTCGTTTGGGCCGCCGAACCCACCCGGGATACGGAAATACCAGCGTTAATAGCAGGACGGAAACCAGCGTTAAAGAGGTCGGTGGAGAGGAATATCTGACCGTCAGTGATCGAAATTACATTCGTGGGAATGTAGGCAGAAACGTCACCGGCTTGGGTTTCGATAATCGGCAGGGCGGTCATGCTACCACCACCGAGGGCATCGCTGAGTTTAGCGGCGCGCTCTAGTAAACGGGAGTGGAGATAGAAAACGTCGCCGGGGTAAGCTTCCCGACCGGGAGGACGACGCATGAGCAGGGATAGCTGACGATAAGCTTGAGCCTGCTTGGTGAGGTCATCGTAGATAACCAGGGTCGCTTTGCCTTTATACATGAAGTATTCGGCGATCGAAGCTCCGGTGTAGGGGGCGATATACTGGAGGGTGGCGGGGTCGTTAGCGTTAGCGGCCACCACCACGGTGTAATCCATAGCGCCTCTTTGGGTGAGGGTGTCGATTACTTGGGCGACGGTGGAGGCTTTTTGACCGATGGCGACATAGACACAGATCACGTCTTCGCTTTTCTGGTTAATGATCGTGTCAATGGCGATCGCTGTTTTACCAGTTTTTCTGTCACCGATAATTAACTCCCGTTGACCACGACCGACGGGAATCATGGCATCGATAGCGGTAATGCCGGTTTGCATCGGTTCACAGACGGATTTGCGAGCGACAATACCGGGGGCGGGGGATTCCACCAGACGGGTTTCGCTGGCGAGGATGTCCCCTTTGCCGTCGATGGGACGACCGAGGGCATCAACCACGCGGCCGACTAAGGCTTCACCCACGGGAACCTGAGCGATTTTACCGGTAGCTTTCACCGTACCGCCTTCTTTAATCCCGAAACCGTCACCCATTAACACTGCACCGACGTTATCTTCTTCGAGGTTAAGGGCGATGCCGACGGTTCCATCTTCAAATTCTAATAGTTCTCCCGACATGGCCTGTTGTAGGCCGTAGATGCGGGCAGTACCGTCACCCACTTGCAGGACGGTTCCCACGTTGGAGACCTGTACTTCTTGGTTATAGGATTCGATCTGTTGACGAATAATCGTGCTAATTTCGTCGGGTCTGATAGCTACCATAGTTTAATCTCGGAAAAAGTAAAAAATTAGAAGGTGAAAAAACGGCAAAAAAGGGAGATTAGATGACCTTAGCGCAGGGAGAGGCTGAGGCGTTGTAGTTGACCGCGAATGCTGGCATCAAAGACCTGAGAACCGACTTTGATCACCACACCACCGATGAGGCTGGTATCAACTTTGGTTTTCAGTTCGACCACGTTCGCCCCGGTCAGAGTTTTCACTTTGTCGATGACGATTTGTTTTTGGCTATCGTTCAATTCGGTGGCCGAGGAAACTTCCGCTAAAACGGTGTTAGTCAGCGCTCTAGCCAGGGTGAGATATTGTTGACAAACGGGTTCTAAAAATTGAATCCGACGTTTATCGACCAATAACATCATGAAGTTAGTTAAATAGGGATTGGCACTGCTCCCCATTACTTGGGAAAGAACGGCTTTTTTAGCTTCTTCTTTGATGACGGGATTGCCAATAAAAGCTCTTAGATCGGGAGCATTTTCCAACAATTCTAAGAGGGATTTTATTTCGCCGCCGATCGCTTCTAATTGTCCGCTGCTTTGGGCGACGGAAAGTAATGCCTGGGCGTAGGGTTCGGCAATTTCTGAACTGATTAAACTTCCCTGCATCTATTTACCTCCTAGGTTCGCCAAACTGCGATCAATTAGGGTTTGTTGTACCGATTCTTCCAGGCCGGTGCTTAACTGGGATTCCACGTTAGCTAAGGCTAAAGCGGTAATTCTTTGGCGTAATTCTACTAAAACGCGATCCTGTTCTGCCGAGAGATCTTTAGCGGCACTTTCGCGCATTCTTTGAATATCGAGTTCGGCTTGGGCGGCGATGTCGGCGGTGACAGTTTTAGCTCTAGATCGAGCATTATTGATAATTTTTTCCGCTTCTTGTTTTGCTAGGGCGAGTTTTTTCTGTTCTTCGGCGAGGGCGTTAGCGGCAATATTTTTCCGGTCTTCAGCTTCGGCTAAAGCTTCAGCAATCTTCGACTGACGTTCTCCGAGGATTTGTCCGAGAACTTTGCGGCCGTAGAAGATGACTAAACCGAGCAGAATCGAGAGGTTAAATAGGTTAGTTCCTAGGATATCGGTGTTGATGCCGAATCCTTCTGCTGCCGCTTCCTTCGCCTCCGTGGCTAATAATAAAACTGTGTCGATGATCATGATTATTGAGGGCGGGGAGTAGGTTGTTCAGTTATCAGTTATCAGAGGTAAGTTATCAGTCTTCTAACTCCTGACGACTGAGTGCTATCTTTTTACTGATCACTGTTATTAACCAAGGGCTGGGGTTTAGCGAACGAGTTCGGGGCCGAGGAGTTTTTCGAGAATTTGACGGGAAAGAGAGGCCACTTGTCCTTCTAGAGAACGAAAGGCTTCTTCTTTCTGTTGGGCAATTTCGGCGGCGACGGCTTCCTTACGGGCGATCGCTTCTTTTTGGGCTGCGGCAACTCGTTCGCTGGCTAGTTTTTGGGCCTCAGCTTGCGCTTGGGCGATAATCTCTTGGGATTGTTTACGAGCCGAAGTTAATTGCAATTCGTACTCTTGTACAAGTGCTTCGGTTTTGGCTAGTTGTTCTTTGGCTCCGCCTTCCGTTTGCCGAATATACTCCGCCCGTTCATCTAAAACTTTACTGAGGGGTTTATAAAAAACGGCGTTCAGGATCACTGCCAAAAGAATAAACTGTAGTGCCATCACTGGCAGGGTGGCATCGAAATCAAACATTGATTTATTCCTGATAAATAGAGGCTATAGACAGGTTCAAAAAAGGAATATGATCCCCCTGCTTTAACAATATACAGTCAGGGGGAATCAGTAAAATTCCCTTAATTAGCTATCAGCCTTCCGTCCCAAAAACCAGACTTTTTAGTTAGCTGCTTTGGCGTTTTTTGAGAGTTTTTAAAACTCTGCTGCCAAGCTGGGGACTGGGGGCTGATAGCCCACTGCTTTTTTAATTAGGCGAAGGGGTTAGCGAACAGTAAAACGAGAGCGATAACCAAGCCGTAGATGGTTAAGGATTCCATGAATGCCAAGCTGAGGAGAAGGGTACCACGAATTCTTCCTTCAGCTTCGGGTTGACGGGCGATACCGGAAACAGCTTCTCCAGAAGCGGTACCTTGACCAACACCGGGGCCGATAGCGGCTAAACCAACGGCGAGGGCGGCGGCGATAACGGAAGCGGCAGCTACTGTGGGGTTCATGGTGATTTTTTCCTCTATTTACTAATCAATTTCAATCTGTTGTTTACAGAGCGCGTTCTCAGCCTCAAAAAATGGCTGGTTTTCTGCTCAAAACTCCCGAAAGAGTTTTTGGGAAAGAACGATCCTGGAATTCAGTTGCTCATCCTGAATTCGACCAATAATTTCTTAGTTATTATCCTATTATTTGGACACTTTTCCCTAAGAAATTTTTCTGTTTTCGTCCCTCGCTTTTAAGCGTGTTCTTCTTCGTGTTCCGATTCCAGGGCCTCATGGATATAGGCCCCAGCAAGGGTGGCGAAGACCAGGGCCTGAATAGCGCTGGTAAATAAACCGAGAGCCATCAGGGGTAGGGGTACGACTAGGGGGACAAGGAAGACTAATACGGCTACTACCAACTCATCCGCGAGGATGTTTCCGAAAAGACGGAAGCTGAGGGAGAGGGGTTTGGTAAAGTCTTCTAAAATTTTGATCGGTAATAGCACGGGAATCGGCTCTAGGTAGTGAGCGAAGTAACCGAGTCCTTTTTTACTGATGCCCGCGTAGAAGTAAGCGAGGGAAGTCAGTAGGGCTAACGCCACCGTGGTATTGATGTCGTTAGTGGGGGCGGCTAATTCCCCTTCGGGCAGTTCGATTAACTTCCAAGGAATCAAGGCCCCTAACCAGTTAGAAACGAAAATAAATAAAAATAGGGTGCCGATGAAGGGCAACCAGGGTCGATATTCCTTTTCTCCTAGCTGGTTTTTGGCTAAATCGCGCAGAAATTCGAGAACGTACTCCATCAGGTTTTGAATACCGCTAGGGACTTTCTGGATTTTGCGGGTAGCGGCGATCGAGGCGATGATTAAGATAGCGAAGACGATCCAGGAGACCGCGATCACTTGCCCGTGAATTTTTAGTCCGCCGATGTGCCAGTACCAGTGTTGTCCCACTTCCAGGGAAGCGAGGCTATAAAAATTAAGCACACTTAAACTGTCTAACATTTCTACCTTAGGGAGATTCGGGTTCGCAAATCAGGGTTATTTTAACGGTCAAAGGGGTTAGGAATCGGCTTTCTGCTCCAGCTTGAAGATGGTTTGCAGGGTATAGACGATGATCGCCCCTTTATAGGTCAAAAAACCCAAAAAAACTGGCACTATGTGCAGTTCTTGCCAACGACTGGCGATGATGATTAATCCGGCGAATAGGGCTAATCCTTTTTTGCCCACGCGATTTTTCGTTACCCCCAATTTTTCCACTTCCCCGGCCAGGAGTTTTAGGTAAACAACTCCCACCATTGCCCCTAATAGGTAATTAAGGGCGGTATTGAGGGAATAAAACAGCCACACGGGTATAAAGATCAGACCGCTTAAGATGAGGGTGGTGATCAATAGGGTGTTTTGTAGTTGATAGTATTCCCGCATCGGATCTGACGGCGGGTTGGTTTCTGGGGTTGGGGGAGATTCGATCGATGGGTCAGACAAGGTACACCTAAATCAGCGATAGACTAATCTCAATATCTGGATTGCTTTCCGAGCTATGACGCTCAGGTGAGCCACAAGACATATTATCACGGCAGTGGCAACAATTATTAAGCAATTGTAAATGGTCTTGATTCCCCCCGCTCCCAGCCGTCAGCCGTCAGCTTTTTTCTCCCTCCTCCCCTGCTCCCTTCTCCCCACTGCCCCGACTCCAGCGCGCCCAAGTTCAGCGCTCCCTCTTGCCTGTTCCCTAAAACCAGAGACTTCCTACCTCACCATTAAGATAACTGCTATAACTGTGTTTTTGAGTAGATTTTTTTCTTGTCCCTACTCCTCAGTAAACCCGAACCTGAAGAAAAATTTACCCGTACCCCCTACCCCAAAAGAAAATTTTTTCTCTGGAAAGTTTTTCCGCATCAGGGTTTGATTATTTGAGTGCAAGCTTGCTCAGTTTAACTAATATAATCCTTTGCCCTTGCAGGAGGTAAAAATTTGCTGCTGCTATAAATAAAAGCCTAGAAGTGAGAGAGTAGATAGGCCATCGAGGTGCGGTGGCTGAGTAACTCTTAAAAATATTCCCTTTCTTGCCCAGATTACTTGGTCATAGGTAAGGAAAAAGCTATGAGTGTTGTAGTAGCCAACAATCCCTTAAATACCCTTGAGCAGATTTCTACAACCAGTGGATAACAAAACGAGAGTAAATAGCTGGAATAGTCATCCTGGCAATGGTTAATAAAAAGCAGTTACTTGGGAAAAGGGTAAGGGTTACTATTTTTTTCTCTCTTGATTTTTAAACTCAATACCTATAAATAAAAAAAGTTTTTGTGTGCTTCTCTCTAACAACAATCTCTAGGCAAAAAGCTGGAGATTTTTTTAAAGCTGATAACTAATAACCGATTCTGTCTCCTGATACAAACTAACTGGGAACAATATTTAAGAAAGCATCGAAGTCTTTTAATGCTTCTTGGAATTGAGTAGCAGCGAGACTAGCATCTTTCTCCTTGGCTGCCGCATCGATACGTTCAAAGTGAACGAAAAGATTTTTCGCTAACTGCTTGGCCTTTTCTTGGTCTTTGGGCAGTAAATTACGGGATAATCCTACCATTTCCCGACGCAATTGCCCCAAAGGACCGTGGATATAGGTGCGAGTATCTACCCAATTTTTGTCAGCGATGAGGTCTTGCAAAACGCTCATTTTTTCGCGAAATCCTTCTATGGGTTGGATGTAAACCTGTAACTGTTCGATTTTTTGCGGACTATAGACGGTGGGGATAGTTGCTTGCGGACCACTGCAGCTAACCAGCAGCGTAGTAACTAGGACTAAAACTAGGGAAATAATCGAGCGAAGACGTGGCATTGGTTTATATGTACTATTTAACAAACTATTGACGTTCTCTCCCGATAACTGGTCAAGCTATCGGGACGATTTTTACTTTATCAGGTTGTGGGATTCCCAAATCAGATTTTACTCCCAACGACCTTGACAGTAACTCGGTGCTATTGGACGATAATCAGCAATTTTGCCTCTGATCCCCCCTTAATCCCCCCTTGATAAGGGGGTGTCTGATAATTTTTAACACCTACCTACTTATTGATTACAGCTTAAACTGTTTCATAAAAGCTCGATCGATCCGATCTTTCCATAACCATAATAACGGTGATTGCCACGAAAAACCGCCCCAAGATGCGATCGCTTTTTGGTCTCCTGTCCCGATTAAACTGAGATAATTTTTCTGGGGAAAATAGGGTTTTAATGGCTGATTTTGCAGAATTCTGACTAAATTATCGAACAGAGGTTTACCTTGTCGGACGGCAAAAACTCCCGCTTTCGGACGGGGATAATCTGGAATCGTGGCAATATCTCCCACGGCAAAAATATGGGGATGGGAAAGGGATTGCAGATAATTATTCACTAAAATAAACCCTTTTTCATCTGTCAGTAATCCTGACGCTTTAATCCAACTAGGGGCCGAGGCAGTCGTTACCCAAATTGTATAATCCGTGGGCAAAACTAACCCCGATGAACAGATAATCCGATCTGCTTGCACTGCCGTCACATCCGTTGATAAATATAATCTAATTCCCCTTTGTTTAAAAATATTCTCCAAACGTTGGCCGACCCAATTATTATGGTTCGGTAGTAGTTTTTTTCCTCGATGAATTAGAGACAAATTCAAATTACTGCTAGAGTTGAGAATTTTGGTCAAACGGGACTGCATATTTAAAGCTAATTCGACCCCGCCCGCGCCACCACCAACAATGACGATATTTAAAGGATTATTGGGGTTACTAACCGCTTTTTTCAGGATTTCTTGCCATCCTTCCCGAAAAATCGGCACCGGTTTGGCGGGAATAGCGTACTCTTTAGCACCGATAACATTATCCACTGCTGGGATGCTGCCGATATCGATCGAGAGATAATCAAAGGGAATTGGTGAAGAATTATGACAAATTACTTGACATTTTTCCGTATCTATGGAATCAGCCTTAGCTAAACAGAATTGCGCTTGAGAATACCTAGCTAGAGAAGGTAAATCGATATGAGTTTCGGCAAAATCATAAAAACCGGCGATGTAGCCGGGTAACATTCCCGAATAGGGGGTATGGGTGACATCGCTAATTAAAGTTAATTGAACGTTTTTTAGGGGTGATTGCCCCCAAAGACGAAGGGCGATCGCATGACTATGACCCCCACCGATAAAAACTAGGCGCTTGACTAAATCCATAAAAAAAGGGGATTGCTGCCGGAAAAGTTAAATTCTAATGAATATATCTTCTGACACAGAAATTCTGTTGCAAGATCGAGGGTGGATAGACAAAAACTCAAGGTATCGAGGCCAGGAACTTTTAACCAATGACAGTAAATTGGGATTTTGATCTTTTCGGACTCGATATTCTTAAGCAAATTCTATCTATTATCTTCGCTTCCCAATAGAGAGAAGTCTATGCAAGAAGTTTATATCGTGGCCGCTGTCCGGACTCCAATTGGTCGTTTTGGTGGGGGATTAATGGGATTATCCCCGGCCGATTTAGGGGCAACAGTGATGAAATCTGCCCTAGAAATCGCTAATTTGCCCCCAGAAGCCCTAGATTTGTACATTTTCGGCAATGTTTTGGGATCCGGTCATGGTCAACTCATCCCTCGACAAGCGGCGATTAAAGCGGGAATTCCCGTAAGCGTGGACGGATATCGGGTGGATATGGTTTGTTCTTCGGGAATGATTGCCGTTAGTAACGCTGCCACCTCAATTCGCGCCGGCGAAGCGGATCTCGTCCTCGCCGGTGGCATCGAATCCATGTCCCAAACTGGCTTTTTTCTCTCCCATCGGGCCCGGTGGGGTTATAAATTCCTTATGGGTGCGCCGGAACAATTAACCGACCTATTACTGCACGATGGCCTAACCGATGCTACCACGACTGAGGGCATGGGTTCCCAAGTCGATCGCCTCTGTCTCGATCGCGGGGTTTCTCGGCAAGCATTGGACGAAATTGCCGCCTTATCCCACCAAAGAGCAGCCACAGCCACAGAAAAAGGCTGGTTTAACGGCGAAATCGTGCCAATTGAGCTTAAATCTAAGAAAGGTTCCACAATTATCGCTCAAGATGAGGGTATTCGTTCCGATAGTACCCCAGAAGGTTTAGGAAAACTGCGGCCAGCTTTTAACCCGTCGGGAGTTTTAACCGCAGGCAATAGTAGTCAGATTTCCGATGGGGCTGCCGCTATCCTTTTAGCCAGTCAAAAAGCCGTGGATCAGTACGGTTTAAAACCAATTGCCAAAATCCTCGGCGGCGCTGTGGGTGCTGGCAAAACCGATCGCTTCCCAGAATTCCCCGTCCTAGCGGTGAAAAAATTGCTATCATCTCTAGATAAAACGATCGAAGATTTCGATTTAGTGGAAAATAACGAAGCTTTTGCCTTAAATAATCTGCTTTTTGAGATGGATTTGGGGTTAGCGAGGGAAAAACAAAACGTTCACGGTGGTGCGATCGCCTTGGGTCATCCCATCGGCGCTTCCGGAGCGCGGATTCTGGTGACGTTAATTAATGCGTTGAAAGTACAGGATAAAACCCTCGGTATGGGGGCCATCTGTCATGGGACCGGTGGCGGAACAGCGATCGCAATTGAAAGAGTTTAGGAGGAAAAAGCTATGGTATCTCTGGGACTAGAGGAGAAAGTTATCGTCGTTACCGGCGGAAATCGAGGCATTGGGGCGGCTATTGTCTCTCTTTTGATAGAATTGGGGGCCAAGGTGGCCTACACGGATTTAGCCACCGATAATCCCCAGGGTTTAGGCATTGTCGCCGACGTGACTAAGTTGGAATCCATGGAAGCGGCAGCTCAACAAATTGAAGCGGAATTGGGACCGGTTTACGGCATCGTCGCTAACGCGGGGATTACCAGAGATAACTTTTTCGCTAAATTAACGCCGCTAGATTGGGATTTAGTGATTAATGTCAACCTAAAAGGGGTTAATCACACGATTAAGCCGTTTATTGAGGGAATGTACGAACGACAAGCGGGATCGATCGTTTGTATTAGTTCTATTTCCGGTGATCGCGGTAATGCCGGCCAAACTAATTACGCAGCCACAAAAGCGGCAGTTATCGGTTTAGTCAAATCCTTAGCGCGAGAAGCTGCTCGTTACAATATTCGCGCCAACGCGATTGCGCCGGGGTTTATTAACACGGAAATGACTTTAGCGATTCCCGATAAAGTTCGCGATAAAATCACCGCCGAAATTCCCTGTCGTCGCTTCGGTGAACCCGCAGATATCGCCTGGGCAACTGCTTATTTACTCTCTCCTGTTGCCAGCAGTTATGTCTCTGGAGAAGTCCTCAGAGTTAATGGGGCCCATCACACTTAATCAGTTATCAGTTATCAGTTATCAGTTATCAGTGGGTAAGTTATCAGTTATCTAATTCAAAGATGGAAAATGTGTTTGTTATCGAAAAAATCGGGACTAAAACCTGGCATTTTAAGGCGAAAAGTTTTTGGAGCGGGGCATAAATCACCATTACAAAAACGGCCTCCTGCTCCTTGCCTCCGTTATTTAGCGCCCGTTTAGCTAGTAAATAGGAGAGAAAAAATTATCAATCAGGAGTCTGAAGAAACGGTTAATGACGAGATGAGAACTGAATATGACTTTTCTGGTGGTATTCGTGGCAAATATTATCAAGCTTATCGACAGGCTAGTAATGTGATAATTCTCGATCCCGATGTGGCGGAAATTTTTCAAGATTCAGCCTCAGTCAATGAAGCGTTAAGATTACTAGCAAAAATTGCCAAGTCTGGAAAAATATGACTTATCAGTTATCAGTTATCGGGTGTAGAGTTGGTTAGTAAACTAGCGAAATCAGCGTTAAAGGAAAAGGGCAAAAATAATGGATAAACCGACACAAGCTTGGAGTGAGATGGCCGCCGATTACGTCAATCTTTGGACAGAAACCGGGGCAAAAATGTGGTCAAGTTGGTTTGATATGATGGGGGCGATACCGACTCCTATGGGCAATATTAAACCAGAATTACAAGAGGCAACCCAGCGCTATTTTGATAATCGGGATTTGTTGATCAAATTCCTAAAATTATCGGTGGAAGCTTGGGAAAGTATTTTCCCGAAAATGCAAACAGGAGAAAACTGGCAAACAATTTTAGATAATTATACCCAACAGATGCGCGGTCAACTGAATAGTTTTACTGCCACCACTTCCCAGGGTAGTCAAGATGTCAGTCAACTATGGACAATTTACCTGCAACAATTACAAAGTCTCAATCATTTATGGTTCGATCCTTTCGTGCTGTCAAATGACACAATAACCAAAGCTTGGTTAGGTAATACTTCTTCTTTGATCGAACTCAATAATATCTATTGGCAGAAGTTTTATGATGAAACTTTTGGCCAATGGTTACAGATGCCTTTATTAGGATTGCCGCGAGAATTTAACCGCAAATTACTCGATAGTTTTGAAACTTGGCGCGTTCTTTATCAGGCTAGTATTAACTATCAAATTGTGCTGGCTGATATTCAAGTTAAATCCTTTGAAGCTTTAACTAAAAAATTAGTTTTCCTAGCAGAAAAAGGTCAACCTGTCAAGAATTGGCGAGAATTTCAAGATGTGTGGAGTGTAGTCGCTGATGATATTTTTGAAAAGGCTTTTTGTCAACCAGAAAACCTAAAAGTAAGGGGAAAATTTATTAATTCCCTCAATGATTATCGCATCAAACAGCAGGATTTAATGGAAATTTACCTGCGTTCGATGAATCTGCCTACCCGCAGCGAAGTCGATGAAATTCATCGGACTATCTATGAGTTACGCAAAGAGGTAAAAAGTCTCAAAAAAGCTTTAGGAGAAAAAAAAGCAGTAGAAAGTAACAATTAGTTAATTGTGCTTGACAATCAGTTATCAGTTATCAGTTATCAGTTATCAGTTATCGGATTGCAGTTTTAAGTATATAGTGTTAGGTGAAAACTTCGGAACTTTCTTTTCACTGATTACTGTTTACTGTTCACTGCTCACTGAAAAATCCCCACTTTTCTAGGAGAATTAAATTATGTGGCCATTTTTGACGCAAGTGAAACTGGAAGATTTTACCCAAGATTATCTAGAATTAACTCAGAAAAATCTCAAAGGTTTAGACAATCTCAAACGAGTTAAAGAAGAAGATATTCAGTGTGGAGTCTCGGAAAAAGAAGCAGTTTATCGGGAAGATAAAATCATTCTCTACCACTTTAAACCCGTGGTTGAAAAACCCTTCGAGATTCCCTTGCTGATGGTTTATGCTTTGGTCAATCGTCCCTACATGGTAGATTTACAGGAAGGGCGTTCTTTAGTGGCCAATCTGCTGAAATTAGGCTTAGATATCTACTTAATTGATTGGGGATATCCCACCAGAAGCGATCGCTGGTTAACCCTTGATGATTATATCAATGGTTATGTGGATAATTGCGTCGATTTTATTCGTCAAAGTCACCATCTCGACAAAATTAATCTGTTAGGAATCTGTCAGGGGGGAACCTTTAGTTTGTGCTATAGTTCCCTCTATCCCGATAAGATAAAAAATCTGGTGACAATGGTGACACCGGTGGACTTTTATCAAACCGAGACCCTCTTAAATATGCGCGGGGGGTGTTCCTTGGGGTCCGAAGCATTAGACATCGATTTAATGGTAGATGCTATGGGCAATATCCCGGGAGATTTTCTTAACTTAGAGTTTCTGGAATTGAAACCTTTGCAGTTAGGTTATCAGAAATACCTCGATTTTCCTGACATCATGGAAGACGAATCAAAATTAGTTAATTTTCTGCGTATGGAAAAATGGATTTTTGATAGTCCCGACCAAGCGGGAGAATCCTACCGACAGTTTCTCAAGGATTTCTATCAGCAAAATAAACTGATTAAAGGGGAAGTGATGTTAGGAGATAAACGGGTAGATTTACACAATCTGACCATGCCAATTCTCAATCTTTATGCGGATAAAGATCACCTTGTCCCTCCCGCTTCTTCCCTCGCTTTAGGGAATTATATCGGTACTTCTGACTATACCGCTTGTGCTTTCCCCGTCGGACATATCGGAATGTATGTCAGTGGCAAAGTGCAACGGGATTTACCCCCCGCTATTAGCGATTGGTTGAAAGCAAGAGCTTAACAATCCTAGAAAATATCCCCTTTTCCCAGTTTGGGAGAGGGGTGTAACACAATACAACACATCGATAAAAAAACATCTACGGGCAGTAAAATAAACTTTTGTAACAGAGGATGTTAAGCACTGTTGCAAGATCGGGCAGAATCGGAGAATCTCGTTCCTTTTGGCTAAACCCCTGTGGTACACTGCAAAGCGTACTCGCTCGTAAGTATGTAGGAGAAAACCTGAGTGTTAAGAGTCGCTGTTGTGGGTTCAGGGCCGGCCGGTTCTTCGGCGGCAGAAACATTAGCTAAAGCAGGCATTGAAACCTATTTATTTGAACGCAAATTAGATAATGCTAAACCCTGTGGTGGAGCGATTCCTCTCTGTATGGTGAGCGAATTTGACCTACCTCCTGAAATTATCGATCGCCGGGTGAGAAAAATGAAAATGATCTCCCCCTCTAACGTCGAAGTCGATATTAATCTCGATAATCAAGACGAATATATCGGAATGTGTCGTCGGGAAGTCCTCGACGGTTTTATGAGAGAGCGCGCCCATAAATTAGGAGCGCATTTAATCAACGGAACCGTTTACGGTCTCGACATTCCCACCAATAGCACCGATCCCTATACCCTACACTACGCTGATCACTCCAACGGCAATTCCCAAGGGGAAATGAAATCTCTGAAGGTGGATGTGGTTATCGGTGCCGACGGTGCTAATTCTCGCATTGCTAAAGCTATTGATGCTGGGGATTACAACTATGCGATCGCTTTCCAAGAACGCATCCGTCTTCCCCAAGATAAAATGGCCTACTACGAAGACCTGGCCGAAATGTATGTAGGAAAAGACGTATCCCCCGACTTCTACGCTTGGGTATTCCCCAAATACGATCACGTCGCCGTCGGTACTGGCACAATGAAGGTCAATAAAGCCATGATTAAAGACCTACAAGCTGGTATTCGCGCTCGCGCGGCCCGTCGTCTGGAAGGAGGCGAAATCATCCGGGTGGAGGCTCACCCCATCCCCGAACATCCCCGTCCTCGTCGTGTAGTTGGTCGCGTGGCCCTCGTAGGTGATGCTGCGGGAACAGTTACCAAGTCTTCGGGAGAAGGCATCTATTTCGCCGCTAAATCGGCGCGGATGTGTGCGGAAACCATTGTCGAAGTCACCAACGGCGGCCAACGTATCCCCACAGAGGACGAGTTAAAACTCTACCTCAAGCGTTGGGATAAGAAATACGGTATGACCTATCTGGTATTAGATATTCTGCAACGGGTTTTCTACCGTACCGATGCCACCCGGGAAGCTTTTGTGGAAATGTGTTCCGATAAGGACGTACAGAAGATGACTTTTGACAGTTATCTCTATAAAACCGTTGTTCCCGCTAATCCTCTCGTACAAATGAAGATTACTGCTAAAACCATCGGTTCTCTCCTGCGCGGTAACGCTTTAGCTCCTTAAAATCAATTGATAACTAGAAAACCCAATCTCCGGCGGTGGTTGGGTTTTCTTTTGGGTCGTCCCTTCCTGTCTTCTCTAATTCAAACAAAAATATCGCCTCACCAGCAATCTCTAAGTACCGCCTCACCTCAAATCTAGAGAAATAACGCTCTTTTAATACCATAATTCGGGTATCAGGTCATAATAACCAGCTTGGGGCGGTGGGTAAATACCCGCTTCGATTTTTTCGATAATAGTCGGCCAAGCTTGTCTAAAAGCGGCAGAGCGCTCGTTGGGGTGCAGAGTCCAACCCTTGGCATTGGTGAGAGTGGCGCGATAGTAGTTGCTTTGTTCTAGGGAGCGAGAAACCATAATTTCCCAAGAGTCGAGTTTTCCTTTCCCAGTCACAATATTGCCCCAAGCTTTTAAACCATCGGGTAAATGATCGAGAAAGGTATTTTTATAAGAGCGCCAGAGGGGGGTGATCGGTAAAAGGCGATCGTAGCGACGACAATTAAGTAAATAGGCACGGCTGCCAAAAAATTTAAATTGATAGAATCCGTCGGGATTTTTCGTGCAAGGATGCTGAGAATAAATCGTACCATCGGGCCGGGGTGGGCCGGACAAAGGACGCACAAACATCATTTCTGGATGGGTTTCCATCAACTCAATCCCCTCGCGGATCCAACTGTAATCCTGTTCTTGATAGAGCATCATGTCACTGTCATAATGGACCATATAATCGCTGCGACATGACTCGATTTTGAAGATCGAGCCGAAAATCGGATAACCTTTGTAGTTATGGGTGGAACGGAGGGGACTGCCGAAATGCTTTTGATAGATACGCTGACGATAGCTGGGATCGTAGTTAAAATCCACTAGGCGATCGATTATGCCTTCTTTAACTAATTTTTCAGCACAGGCTCTTAATTCCTCCATTGTACCCAGTCCGGGGCGATTAACCTTTTCCCCGCTTAAGGGGGCCGTGTCAATAGCGAGTACCTTTTCCTGGAAGGGAAACTGACTCATTTTGACTAGATGGGGAATAGTGTTCATCATAAACCAGACATCGGTTCGCGCCGTAAAAAACCAGAGCGAACAACTTGGCAATCCCATTTTGTATAAACCTCACTTTTGTTTGGGTCTTAAATGGGATACATTATAGGGTAATCTTCTAGACAAGTTGACACAATTCCTGATTAACCTATGACTATAGCCCTCGATCGCTTACCCCAATCTTGGCAGGATTTAACCAATCGTTTAACTTATAAGTATTTTCAGATACGCATTGATACACCCAAAGACCCCTATAAAATTCTCTTTCGTCCCCAACCCTATCAGGTTTTATTTATCCTTAGCCATATGCGATCGGGTTCGTCTTTATTAACCCATATCCTCAATTCTAATCCCGAAATTATCGGGTTTGGCGAAACTCATCTGGTTTATGAGAGTGAACAGGATTTTAAAACTTTAATGTTTAAACTCTACTGGCGTTTGCAAGATTTAAACATGAATCATAAATATATTTTAGATAAAGTTCTTCACGATCAGAAATTTTTAGACCATAGTTTTTTGCAATCTGATGCGGTTAAAACCATATTTTTACTACGAGAACCGCAGCGCACTTTAGCCAGTATTCTAGATATTAAACCCCATCAAAATGAGCAGCACGCCCTGGGTTATTATACCGGTCGTTTAGCCACCCTAGAAAGTTATGCTCGATTAATTAACAGCAAAGAAAAGAGTTTATTTATCACCCACGACCAAGTATTAAACCAAAGTCAATTGGTCTTTAATAGTTTACAGAGTCATCTCGATACTAAAACAGGATTTTCTGAAGAATATCGAGTTTTAAAAACCACTGGTACTCGCGGTATAGGCGATTCTTCCGAGAATATCAAAGCGGGTAAAATTATTAAACAAGCCAGAAAATTAGATATAGAAATTTCCGACGATGTTTTAACCCAAGCTCAAAAGGCCTACGATCAATGCTACGAAACCCTCAGCAATTATTGTCATTGTATCTAAGCTGAATTGGGGATTGGCAATAGCGTTGATTCTTTCCTCCGCGTCCAAAAAAAAAACCCTAACTCAACTCTAAGTTGAGCCTTTAGCCAGTCCGATTAGCCTTCAATATTAGCAATTGTAAAGCCCATCTGACACTCGTAGAGATTGGGCTGTTGGCTTCCTCCTTTGCCCAAGGAGTGACCACAGCCTAGTTTACCCTCTCGCCACCGGGGTTGCCCCTGCTGGTTGGCTAAAAGACAGCCCTGACAGACAGAACCCGTATCGAGAATGTGTTCGTCGGTTAAAATCACTAACATGACGTTCACCCCCATTAATCTCTGATTTGTCTCTATTGTAAGAGGTTTTTTCTGAGATGTAGTGGCGCGCTATACATTCCGCTACTTTTTGGCTTTTTTTCGCTTGGACTCTTCTTATGCAGAAGATTAGACCTGGAAAATGTATAGTCATTTCAGATAAGTCTGATAGGATCTGAAAGAGGGAAACCCCTAGGAACTCTGGCATTGATCTTCTCAATCTTAATTATTATTTTCCTAAGCCGATTTTTCTGGTTACTTTTTGCCAAAAAGTTGGGGTCGGTGGTTGATAGGGTTTGGGACTGCTGGTAAATATAGGACGTTGACTAGGTTCGTAGAGATAACGATAGTGTAAGAAAATATCTCGATAGGGAAAATCGATATTTTCACCGCTACAAAGTCGAGTGAACAGAGAGGAAGATAAACCAATGTAGTGAAGGTATGTCAACCGTTTGTCGTGGTCGTATAATAGCCCATCCCGTTGTTGGAAATGGGCGGAGGTGACGGCGTTGCCGGTGCGACGGCTGGCAGGCCATTCTTTCGCTAAGTTACAGACGGATAGATGTGATCGCATCACCATATAGTTCAGCACCGACTGATTGGGAGCCGAGGGATACAACACCTCTGCCTCGCCCTCCTGTAGCCTTGCCACTAGCCAATCCCTTTGTTCCGACGGCATAAAGCCGCGCTTGGAGGCGTAGAACCCAGCACAAAAGATCTCCGCCTCGATCCGTTCTTGGGGAAACACTTCCAGCAGTTTCGGCGAATTGACATTGTAAATGTGGGTGGGGTCTTTGTACTGAAAGTCGTAAGTCACCACATCACAACTGTCTAACTGTTCAAACACAGGGGTGACATCATCCAAAATCAGCGCATCTGCATCAATGTAGATGAATTTTTCAAAGGGGGCGTTGGGGTCAAAGGCACAGTAACGGCGGTTCATACCCAACCGTCGTACTCCTTGTATGCCTTCAGTTTTCCGCCAATGTTGCAGTGCTGTGGGGTGAGCTTGCCAGACTTGTAACGAAAAGTCCTCCCACGGCTTAAACAGATCTTTGTCATTCCAGAGGGTGACATTGGGACGGGTGGCGATTTCGGCGGCGGTTTTTTCCAAGCGGTCGTCGTAGGCGATGACGCAGACGGGCATACCCGCACCCGCATTGACGGCGATGCTATTCAGCAAGGCCACCAGTTGGTCAAACACGACATCATTACCGAGGGTGTAAATACCGTAGTTCATTGCAGCTCAGGAAGAAAAAAAATCAAAACTTATTATCTTTGCCGTTAGTTTAGCTTATTTTTGTCGATAAATTTCGGCAATTTCAGATTATAGCCATGACTTTAACTGCTGATCAGCCAATGCCCATTCAAAAGTGAAGTGCAACGCCTAAGATTGACAGAGGTAAGTCCCTAGAGATAATCTCAAGTTTCTCACAACAGAAGGACTACCAGATCGACTATACCCAAAACCGATCGATTTAGCGTTTGCGTTTGAGTAATTTAGAAATGCGTCGATTGTACCGCAACCAACGCCAGATTTTAATAACTAATTCCTCCACCCATAAAATAATCGCATCTAATCCCTCTAAAATCCGTTCTAAGGGGTGTTTAACGTAGCCGACGGGGGTTGATTCGGTTTCTAACCATTCTTCGTTAATTGGTTGAATTATCTCCTTGGCATAGCGGGGATCTAATTGGGTTGTGGGGGGGGATTCTCTAGGGGTAATTTGGGCAGCGGCCGGGGGGATTTTTTGTAAAGATTTATTTTGTTTTTCTTGACTAAAAGCTTTTTCTGTGCTGCGAGGATGGGACGGGGTGACTGGGGACTGGGGAAGGGGATGAGCGGGGTTAAGGCGCGGTTTTTCGGAGTCTTGGGGAGAAATAGCCAAGATATCGGCGGATTCTAGCCATGGCTGCTCACTGACGGCGGAAAATGTCAGGGATTGGCCAGAGGCAAAGAAGTGATCGATCGCCGCTTGGATGAGTTTGCCGATCGTGAAGGGATCCGCTTGGGTTTGTTTTTCTAGCCAATCCTGGAGACGTTGCTTGAAGGTGATCAGCAGAGAATTAGGAAGACTTAGGGGATATTTTGCCGATAAAGCGGGTGAATCAGCACTATATTCTAAATTATTCTTCTCTTTTGCCCAGAAATGCTCGATCGCCGCATAAATTAACCAATAAAGTCGCCAGAGATAGGAGGAATTTTTCTCCAGATTCGGGGACTCGTTAATGAGATCGGAAGGTAGGTTAGAGGTGTGGCTAACACTGCTGGGGATTGCGGGGGAGATAGCGAGAAATTTAGCCTCGAAAATTGCTAATTTTTCGTCAATAACCTGTAAAATCGCTTGAGAATTTAAATTAGGCAGTGGTAAGGAGGGTGGTGTCGGGGTTTTGACGAGATGGGATTCTTGGAATAGATCTATGGCGATCGCTATTTGTCCCTGTTGTTCCCAGCGTAGTAGGTTCCAAAACCAACGGATCGGAGGCAAGACAGGATTTTTGTCGGTAAAATTCGGTAATAAAGGCGGATATTGACGATTTAATCGCTTAATTCTCCGTTTTTCGAGGGCGTAGTTAGCCAGTGCCGTCCTAATTTGTTTTTCTATTTGTCTTTGGGTTTGATTATCGGTGATTTTAACAGTCTGGTGATCTTTAGTGACGAAAACTAAAGCTTGATCCTCTAGATCGGCTGCTATGCCAATAAATGCCGTTTCTTGGTCGGATAAGCTCTGGAGAAATTCTTCGATCGCATCCGTCCCATCTTTTCCGGGGGGTGATAATTGTTTCTGGAGACTGTTCCCTAATTGATTAGCCGTCATCCGCAGGGATTGTACCAGCAAATAGACGGGATAGAGGGCTATTTGCAAGGCAATAGCGATCGCATTTTGACCGCGACGGGAGACGCGGCCGAGGTTATCTTTCAGACGGATCAAACGACGGTTGATCAGGTTGAACAGTCGGCTTTTATAGGGATCGGCAGCCATGGATTTTGGGCGATAACATCTTCATTTAGACTATCCTATTGTGCAAGGACGGGATAAAAAAAATTTTGGCCAAAACCCTTGACTCCCAGAAAGATTATTGTTATATTTAAAAAGGTCTGAAATCCACGCCCCCATCGTCTAGTGGCCTAGGACACCTCCCTTTCACGGAGGCGACAGGGATTCGAATTCCCTTGGGGGTATGAAAAAAAGTCAGAAGTGTCAAGCTTCTGACTTTTCGGTTTTTTTCTCCCGTTGATGGCTTTTCGGTAAGGTGACGGTGAAGATTGTTCCTCGATCGATCTGACTTTCGACGCTAATTTGTCCATGATGACTGAGGGTAATCGCTAAAGCGATCGCTAATCCTAATCCTGTTCCCCCGGAAGTGGCAGAATTTTGTCGCGCGGGATCGAGACGATAAAAGCGATCGAAAATATGGGACAAAGCAGCCTCGGGAATCCCGATTCCGTTATCTTTGACGCGTACCAGTAACACCGATTGTCGATCGCGTTTACTTTTTTCCAATTCCACTGCGACATTTTTAGGCTCAGATTCGGGCAAAAAAGCGTGTTTTAGGGCATTAGAAATTAAATTTGTGAATAAACGGGCTAATTGATCCCAATCTCCCCCCATAGTAAACATTTCATCGCTATAGGAAAAATCCTCCTGGTCCGGTTCCACGATCGACAAAGAGAGGGAAATTCCCTGCTTATCGGCGATTAAACGCTGTTCTTCCACTACTTCCATCAATAAAGCATCCAAAGGTACAGCTTGCTCGATCGGTTGGACGATGCCACTATCAGAACGGGCTAAAAAAAGCAGATCATTGACTAAATTGCCCAATCTTTCCGTTAAACGATCGATCACTTGCAAACGTTGATGGCCAGTTTGGGGATAGGCGATCGCCATTTGCACGTTAGTTTGAATCGTGGCGATCGGATTGCGTAATTCATGGGAAGCATCGGCGGTAAATTGTTTTAAACTCTGATAGGACTCTTTTACGGGTTGAATGGCTAAACCGGACAAAAACCAACCAATCCAGGCAACACTAGCAATCATCAGGCAAATTCCGAGGATTAAATCCAATAATAGCTGTCTAATTGGTTTTGTCACCTCAAACCAAGGATGACTTACCCGCAGATATCCCAAAACATAATGACCGATTTCCACCCTTTCGGTTACTTGTCGCAGCAGACGATTATCGGATAAGCGAATCGTTTCTCCTTGACGGTGGGGATGGAGGGGAATATCTAAGGATTCGGCCAGAGTTGACCAAAGTAGATTACCTTGGGGATCGAACCATTCCAAATCTATATGATCGTCCTCGACGGATTTACCCTGACTGGGAAAACTTGCCAGGGGATCGACGCGATAACGTCCTTGGTTCGGGGGAATCGATTCGATCACGAGGGAACGATTTACCACCTCAATGATGTGTTTGAGGGTATCATCAATGCGATCCACTAGGGTATGGCGCACATAAAAATACATTCCCGTAGCGAGAAAAAGCAGTAGTATGGCAGTGACAACAGTGTACCATAAGGCTAAACGGCGGCGAGTGGCTTGGAACACCGATAATCTATGGATTGGCTAGAGATTTTTAGAGCAATGTATCTTATTTTACAGCTTATTTGATTGATTTAATGCTGGGAATAAATTATTTTTAGCTATAGGGAAAAACTGACGGTTGCCAAGAATAGCTAGACTTGAACCCTTATAGTCCTTAAAAATTGCCGCTAACAAAAGTATTTTTAGATACATTCTTCTCAATAATTGTTTGAGTAGCTCGGCAAAAGCAGCCAAAGTGAATTATATTTAACCCTATGGTGATAGGGCTGACAGGAATGGCTAAAAATATTTTTGAGCTTATTTGAATTAATAACAACTATAAATGATGAATTTAAATTATTGGTTAATGAAATCGGAACCCGATGTCTATAGTATCGAGGATTTAAAAAAAGATGGTCAAACTATTTGGGAGGGAGTGCGAAATTATCAGGCGCGCAATTTTCTCCGTCAGATGAAACGGGGAGATTTGGCCTTTTTTTATCATTCTAATACGACCCCGCCGGGGATTGTCGGCTTGATGCGAGTGGTGCAAACTGATATGATCGATCCCACACAATTCGATCGCGATAGTCCCTACTATGATCCCAAATCCTCTCCAGATTCCCCGCGCTGGTGGACGGTTAAAGTTGAGTTTGATAGCCTTTTTCCCCAACTGCTGCCCCTAGGAATTTTAAAACAAAATTTTACCGCCGATGAATTATTATTAGTAAGGACAGGAAATCGTCTGTCAGTGATGCCTGTCAATCAAGAGATCGCAACAAAAATTCTCGCTTTAGTCGCTCATCAAGGAGTATAAACTGTGAACCAGAAAGATGCTATTAATTTACTTTCCCTGATCGGGGGATTATTAGCTGCTATTGTCATTTTAGCGGCCTTTAATGCCTATGTGATTATCACCCCCGGACAAGCGGGAGTTTTAAGTGTGTTAGGAAAGGCTAAGGACGGGGTTTTATTGGAAGGATTGCACTTTAAACCTCCCTTTGTTTCTAGTGTTGATATCTACGATGTTACGGTGCAAAAATTTGAAGTTCCCGCCCAAAGTTCCACTAAAGATTTACAGGATTTATCCGCTAGTTTTGCGATTAATTTTCGTCTCGATCCGACGCAAGTAGTGGTCATTAGAAGAACCCAAGGCACCCTGCAAAATATTGTCGCTAAAATTATCGCCCCTCAAACCCAAGAATCCTTTAAAATTGCCGCCGCTAAAAGAACCGTAGAGGAGGCAATTACTCGACGCAGTGAGTTAAAAGAAGACTTTGATAATGCCCTATCGACTCGCTTAGAAAAGTATGGTATTCTAGTCTTAGATACCAGTGTGGTAGATTTGAATTTTTCTCCGGAATTCGCCCGGGCTGTCGAAGATAAACAAATCGCAGAACAACGCGCCCAAAGAGCCGTTTATATCACCCAAGAAGCGGAACAACAGGCCCAGGCAGAAATTAATCGCGCTAAAGGGAAAGCTGAGGCACAAAGACTATTAGCAGAAACTTTAAAAGAACAGGGAGGAGGATTGGTTTTACAGAAAGAAGCGATCGAAGCTTGGCGCGAAGGTGGGGCGCAAATTCCCCGGGTTTTAGTGATGGATGGATCGGGAAAAAACAGCGTACCATTTTTATTTAATTATAGTGATTCTTTTCTAGAAAATACCCCCTAAATTCGGGTCTATCTCAATGGAGCGAGAGGACTGCCGTTAAAGCCCATGGCGGTTAACGGGAGATGAATCGCCACCAGAATGAAACTAACGCAGTAGCGTTTCCACTTTACGACGTTAGGTTGCGACGGATTGCTAATTGTCGCCGTCTAACGCACCCTACTGGATTGTTTCAGCTAATTTGGTGTATTAGAAAAATGCTATAACTTCTATAATTTAAGACTTTAAGCCGAAATCTATTGCCCTATTTTAGTTGAAACAATCCACTACATTTTACTATCAGAAAACTCCCACTCATACTAATCCGTTGACTATAGGCTACTTATAGAGGAGAGGCACTCATGCAAAAGGGGAAATAAATAATCAGTTGTTAATAACCAGATTTAGTGTCAGGTGGCGGCAAGTCTTTCGGGATCGGCACTGGCGACAGCTTCCCGGTATGTGCCGGTGGGGGTGGGTTTATATGCGGGTTGGAATCCTGATTTTTCCTTAAAGGGTTGACAAGCTCAGGTGAGGACGGTGGAGCGTCAGGGTTATTTGTTGGGAGTTTGTGGTCATGCGTCATCTTTTTAATTATATTCCCCGGTTTTAACGGGCTAAACAGTAGGTTGCCTGAAATGCCCGGTTAATATTATAATTTTTTTATCTCAGTCAATGAATCGGCCATCACACGCTTATGAGTTTAATTCAAGAAGGAATAAAAAAAGGCTTAATTAAGTTAGATGATGAGCAGAAATATATTACATATATTAATCAAAATAAAAAGCGAAATTATAGCAATCATGAAGAACAGGTACAAGCTGAGACTTTTTTAAAATTAGTTTTGACCTATGGTTATGATCAAAAGCGGATTCGGTTATTTGTTCCCGTAGCAATGGGATCATCGACCAAAGAAGCGGATATTATTGTTTATAATGATGATGGGCATAAATCGCCTCATATCGTTGTTGAATGTAAAAAACAAGAGGTTTCAGAATTAGAATTTACTCAGGCAGTAGAGCAGGGTTTTAGTTATGCGGTGGCGGAAGGAGCGAAATATGTTGGGAGCATCTCACTTATGCAATGAGTATTAATACTTATAGCAGTCAAAAACTAGAAAATCTTCAACTTGATCACAAAGAGAAATGAGATTATAATAGTTATAACTTACAATTCAGAATAGCTCTCGATGGGAGGAATAA